>NZ_JBHVGZ010000040.1:81399-90403 GCF_042800355.1 Streptomyces sp. NPDC057623 | reverse complement strand
GGCTTCTCCCCTGTCTCCGTCTTGTCCGGTTTCTCCATGGCGACGGTCATCACTCGTCGCCTTCCTGCCCGGCGACCACCGCGAGGATCTCGTCGTCACCGACGATGCCGAGCAGCTTGCCGTCCTCGACGACCTTGACCGGCTTGTCGGCCGCGAGGACCGCCCGGGTGGCTTCCCGCACCACGACGTCCGGGCCCAGCTCGGGCCCGTCCAAGGCGTCGCCGTCCTCCGGCGCCCGCATGACCCACTTCAGGGTCAGGACGTCGCCGCGAGGCATGTCCTTCACGAAATCGCGTGCGTAGTCGTCGGCGGGGGGCGCCCACCAGCTCGTCGCCGGTGCCGCACTGGACCATCTTGCCGTCGCGCATGATCAGGATGCGGTCGCCCAGTTTGAGCGCCTCGGAGAGGTCGTGGGTGATGAACACCATCGTCTTGCCGACCTGGTGGTGGAGGCGGATGACCTCGTTCTGCATGTCGCGGCGGATCAGCGGGGACGCCGACGGTCACGTCGATCTCGACATCGCGCGTCGATGACGGCGCGCAGCTGGGTGGCGGCCAGGTCGGTGTGGTCATCGGCAGGGCGCACCTGCTGGACGTCGAGCATCGCCGTCCAGGAGCTGCGGCCGCGTTCCAGGGCCGCGACCAAGGAGTAGGGCCGGCCGGGGATCATCTGGGCTTGGCCCTTGCCGCGGGCGCAGGTGTGGCAGAACAGTCGTTCGGGGCTGGTGTTCGCGTCCGGTCGCAGCCAGTGGCTGACGTCGATCCCCAGCACGATCCGGCCGCCGTCGCCGCGGGGGATCGACTGGCGGGCCATGACATTGCGGAACCGGCCGATGTCGATCCGGCCCTGATTCGGGCTGTCGTACAGGCTGCCGTGGCCGCGCCGGTGCTCAGGTTCCAGCGACAGTTCCACCAGCGAGGTGACCGGCCCGTCGGCGCACAGCACCGCGTCGGCCAGCTCGAACAACCCGTCCGCCCGCACCGTCAGGCGCTGGTAGAACGCCTCACGGAACCGGGACAGGTCCCCCAGCGCAGCCACCGCGCCGCCATCGTGCACACTGATCAACTGAAGCCCTTGGTCGATCTTCCGTCTGTCGCAAGAAGGAATGATCAACCAAGGGCTTCACCCATGACCAACCGGGTCCCTGGCCAGCCTCCCCGGCCTTAAAAACTCAAGCTAAGTATCTGCGTGGGTTGATGGCGCCGCTGGAACGGCGTAACGGCTGGACCCTGGCGGAGCAGGCTGGTGACGGCACTCCGGACTCGATGCAAGCGTTGTTGTGCAGCCCGTGTTTCGACCGCGACGACGTGCGGACGGCAGTAGTGCGGGCGATCGGGGACCCGACCGGGGTGTTGGTCGGTAACGAGACCGGGTTCGTCAAGAAGGGGACCGCCTCGGCCGGTGTCCAGCGGCAGTGCACCGGCACCACAGGCAAGGTCGACAACTGTCAGATCGGGGTGGTCGGGTACAACTAGCCGACGCAGTGTTCGCCCTTCCAGGGCCAGTTGAAGCTTCCAGGCTTGACCAGGGCGACGTTCCAATAGGGAAGAGCCGCGCAGGAGTCGATCCACAGCTGGGTCGCCGGAAATTTCCCGGCGGTCTTGCTGTTGAACAGCAGTGGCCCACCGGAGTACTTATAAATCTTGACGTTGTGGTCGGACGCGAGCGTGATGTAGGCCCTGGGCTGAGCCGACGTCACATGATTCGGTCCGAACTCATCCTTTAGAACACCTTTGTAGTAGATGAGCGCGTTGGCATACTTGCCCATGCAAAGCTTTGCGACAGCCCCGCGCTGTCCAGCAGTGGACACGATGCACTTCCCGACGGTCAGCTTCTGACCGAGGTTCAAGTGGTACTGCCCAGCTGCAGCGTCAGCCTGAGTGGCTGGCGTGAACATGGATGCCCCAAGCAGCATCCCGGCAATCAGAACGCTCTGCACATATTTGCGAATCCCCATGTCTCCCCGTTTCCGAATGAATTTGGGTTTGGTCGTAACCGCGTGCCATTCCGGACGAGATCTTACCGGGGAGATGCCTTCACCGCGGGCCTCGGAAATCATTTTTGCCGCAGCTTGACCGCTTTGCCGGCGGCCACGCTCCAGGTGAGGGCTTCATGTTGGAATTCGGGAGGAATCGCGGGCGAAACAGGTTGTTCTCCGGCAGTTCACGCAACACACCAACGGAGCCTTGGCCGGAGAACAACCACATGAGCGGCGGACGCCGGCGCTACTTGATCCAGGCGTCCACCTTGTCCTTGTTGGCCTCGACCCACTTCTTGGCCGCCGCCTCGTCCGTCATCTTGTCCTGCGCGATGTACTTGGCGACCTCGTTCTGGTCGTCGTTCGTCCAGTTGAAGTTCTTCACCAGGTTGTAGGCCGGGCTGCCCGACTTGGCGAACTTCGCACTGACGATCTTGTTCAGGTTGTAGACGGGGTAGTCGCAGGCGACCTTCGCCGCGTCGGCGTCACAACCCGTCTTGTACGCGGGCAGGGAGACCTTCTTCAGCGGGACCTCGGACAGGAACCACTGCGGCTCGTAGAAGTAGCCGATCACCCACTTCTTGTTCTTCTCGGCGTCGCGGAAGGCCTGGATCAGCGCCGTCTCGCTGCCCGCGTACACCACCTTGAAGTCCAGCTTCAGGTTCGTCACCAGCGCCTCGTCGTGGGTGACGTACGACGGGTCGCCGTCGAGGAGCTGGCCCTTGCCGCCCGACTCGGACGTCTTGAACTTCGACGCGTACTTGTTGAGGTTCTTGTAGTCGAGGATGTCGGGGTGCGCCTTGGCCAGCCACGGCGGCACGTACCAGCCGATGATGCCTTTGTTGCCGGTCGGGCCGGCGTCCACGGCGGTCTTCTGCTGGTCGATGTACTTCTTCACCAGGTCGGGGTGGCCCCAGTTCTCCAGGACCGCGTCGACCTCGCCGGAGCCGAAGCCCTGCCAGGCGATCTCTTCCTTGAGGTTCTTCTTGTTGACCGTACAGCCGAGGTTGTGCTGGGCGACGTACGCGACGACCGCCGCGTCCGCCTCGTAGCCCACCCACGGGTTGACGGCCAGGTTGAAGGTGCCGCACTTGCCCGAGCTTCCCGAGCCCGCGGTGGAGCTGTCTCCGACCTTCGCCCCGCCGCACGCAGTGAGGGTGAGGCCGAGGACGGCCAGGCCGGCCGCGCCGGCTCGCCAGTGTCTTGCCATGGTGTCGTGCTCCTTAAGCGGTGGCGCGGCGCGCCGCGGCCTGAGTGATCCGGTCGAACATGACGCCGAGAAGGACGATGGCCAGACCCGCGGCAAGCCCCTTCCCGTACAGCTCCCCCCGTGCGAATCCGGCCACGACGTCGTAGCCGAGGGCCCCCGCGCCCACCAGGCCGCCCACAACAACCATCGACAGCACGTAGATCAGGCCCTGGTTGGTCGCAAGCGTCAGGGCGCTGCGTGCCATCGGCAGTTGAACCTTGGTGATGATCTGCCAGGTGTTGCACCCGGCGGAGGTGGCCGCCTCCACGGTGGTCGCGGGCACCGCCCGGATCCCGTCCGCGATGATCTTCATGGCGACCGGGGCCCCGTAGACGATCGCGGCGACGATGGCCGTGAAGCGGGTGGGGCCGAACAGCGCGAGGAACGGCACGAGGTAGACGAAGGGCGGCATGACCTGGGCGGCGTCCAGGGTGGGCCGGATCAGCCGGTCCACCATCATGCTCCGCCCCATCCACACCCCGAAGACGATGCCGAGCACCATCACGAGGATGGTGGCGACGAGGGTGGAGGCCATCGTGGTCATGGCGTCCGACCACACACCGGTGGCGACCAGCAGGCCCACACACACGCCGGTGGTCACCCCGGCGCGCCAGCCGCCGAGCACCGTGCCGACCCCGATCAGGGCCACACCGACGAGCCACCACGGGGAATCGGTCAGCAGGGTCTGGAACGGATTGAGCAGACCGTTGGTGATGGCGTCGCGGAAGCCGTTCGTGAGACCCGACAGGCTGTCCTGTGCCCAGGTGGTCACGTTGTCCGCGGCCTTGGCGATGGTGCTGCCGGTGCTGCCCTCGCCGGGGAACTCGGCCGCCCACACGTACATGTGCGACAGATACACCAGCACGGCCGCCGCCACTCCACCGCCCACCAGCAGATGCCGCCGCCACGGGAGGAGGGGGTTCTTCGAGCGCCGGGCCGCTTCCTCCCGTCCGCTCGCCGCGGTGGTGACCCGGTCCAGGACGATGGCCATGACGACGATGGCCAGACCGGCGTTGAACGCGGTGCCGACGTCGAGCGACTGCAGGGCCTGGACGACGGTCTGGCCGAGGCCGGGCGCGTTGATCAGAGCCGCGATGGTCACCATGGCCAGGGCGGCCATGATGGTCTGGTTGACACCCATCACCACGGTCCGTTTGGACATCGGCAGCAGCACTTTGAGCAGCGTCTGCCTGCGCGTGGCGCCCAGTGAGTCGGCCGCTTCGACCGTCGTCTCGGGTACGGAACGGATGGCGTGCGCGGTAATCCGGATCGCCGGCGGCGCCGCGTAGATCAGGGTGGCGATCGTCGCGGAGGCCGGGCCGATCTGGAAGAACAGGGTCAGCGGGGCCAGGTAGACGAAGGTCGGCATGGTCTGCATGAGGTCCAGGAAGGGCGTCACGATCCGGTTGAACCGGTCGGACAGCCCCGCCCACACACCCAGCGGGATCGCGAACAGCAGCGCCACGAAGACCGCGGAAAGGGTCAGCGCCAGCGTGTCCATGCTCTCCTGCCACAGGCCCTGCAGCCCGAAGAAGGTGAAGCCGGCCACGGCCAGGAGCGCCACCCGCCAGTTGCCCACGGCCCAGGAGACGTACCCGGCAAGGCCGACGACTCCGAGCCAGCCGATCTGCGGCACCGGCCGGTCGCCGGACGGCTGGGAGATCAGTTCCTGCACGAAGTTCACCAAGGAGTCGATGACCAGTCGGATCTCGTTGAAGAAGTACAGGAAGAGCGGGTTGGAGTTGCGGTCCGCGCCGATCGCGTCGTTGACGTCGTTGAACCAGCGGTGCAGGTCCGTCAGGTCCGCCGCTGCCAGCGTCAGGGTCTGCTTTCCGCGCAGTACGGCGAAGAGCACCAGCCAGACGAGCACGATCGCGGCCAGGACCATACGGCGGCTGACGCGGCGTGCGGCCAGGACCGGCGGGACCTTGCCCGGCCCGTCCTCCTTGGCCGCCTGGCCGGCGTCCTCTCGTTTCTCCACGGCGACGGTCATCACATGTCGCCTTCCTGTCCGGCGACCACGGCGAGGATCTCCTCGTCGCCGACGATGCCGAGCAGCTTGCCGTCCTCGACGACCTTGACCGGCTTGTCGGCGGCGAGGACCGCCCGGGTGGCTTCCTTCACCACCACGTCCGGGCCCAGCTCGGGCCCGTCCAAGGCGTCGCCGTCCTCCAGCGGGCGCATGATCCATCGCAGGGTCAGGACGTCGCCGCGCGGTACGTCCTTGACGAACTCGCGGACGTAGTCGTCCGCCGGAGCGCCGACGAGTTCGTCGCCGGTGCCGCACTGGACCATCTTGCCGTCGCGCATGATGAGGATGCGGTCGCCCAGTTTGAGCGCCTCGGAGAGGTCGTGGGTGATGAACACCATCGTCTTGCCGACCTCGTGGTGCAGCCGGATGACCTCGTTCTGCATGTCGCGGCGGATCAGCGGGTCGAGCGCCGAGAACGGCTCGTCGAAGAAGAGCACGTCCGGATCGCCGGCCAGCGCACGGGCCAGCCCGACGCGCTGCTGCATGCCGCCGGAGAGCTGGTCGGGGTAGGAGTTCTCGTAGCCCGCGAGGCCGACCAGTTCGACGACCTCCTGCGCCCGCCTGGTGCGCTCGGCCCTGCTCATGCCGCGGATCTCCAGCCCGAACGCCACGTTGTCGAGGACGCGGCGGTGGGGCAGCAGACCGAAGTGCTGGAAGACCATGGAGAACTTGCGGCGTCGCAGGTCGCGCAGGCGCGCCGGGTCGGCCTCGCGGATGTCCTCGCCCTCGAAGACGATCTCGCCCGCGGTGGGTTCGATCAGCCGGGTGAGACATCGCACCAGCGTGGACTTGCCGGAGCCGGACAGGCCCATGACGACGAAGACCTCGCCGGGCGAGACGTCGAAGTGGACGTCGCGTACGGCGGCGGTGCATCCGGTACGGTCCATGAGCTCGCGGCGGGAGAGGCCGCACAACTCCTCGGAGTCCGGCACCTGGTCGGCCTTCGGCCCGAACACCTTCCACAGCCTGCGCACGGAAATGACCGGGGTGGAGCCCGAGTCCTGGGGCGTGCCGCGCCGCTGCGGCACCTCGGTCTGTGTGGTCACGTTCGACCTTCTTTCGGCGTTCAGCCGCTGAACCAGCGCTGCGGCCGGGGTTGGATGTTCTGCCAGATGTGTTTGGGCTCTCGGTACTCGTTCAGGCCGGCCGGTCCCAGCTCGCGGCCCACGCCCGAGTGCCCGAAGCCACCCCATTCCGCTTGCGGCACGTAGGGGTGGTAGTCGTTGATCCACACCGTGCCGTGGCGCAGCCGCCGGGCGACCCGCTGGGCCCTGCCCGCGTCCTGCGTCCAGACGGCTCCGGCGAGTCCGTACTCGGTGTCGTTGGCGATGCGTACGGCGTCGTCCTCGTCGGTGAAGCGTTCCACGGTGAGCACAGGCCCGAAGGACTCCTCGTGCACCACGCGCATGTCCTGCCGGCACTCGTCGAGGACGGTGGGCGGGTAGTAGTGGCCGTTCGCGAGGGCGGGGTCGTCGGGCCGGGCGCCGCCGCAGCGCAGTACGGCGCCGTCGGCGAGGCCCGCCGCGACGTACGCCTCGACCTTCTCCAGGTGCTGTGCGGAGATCAGCGGTCCGGTCTCGGCGGCGGGGTCGAAGGGGCCGCCCAGCCGGATCTGCCGGGCGCGGCGGACCACCTCGTCGACGAAGGCGTCGTGCAGCGAGTCCTCGACGATCAGCCGGGCGCCCGCCGAGCAGACCTGACCCGAGTGCAGGAAGACGGCCGTGAGGGCGAAGTCGACGGCCGTCTCGAAGTCGGCGTCGGCGAAGACGACGTTGGGGTTCTTGCCGCCGAGCTCAAGCGCCACCTTCTTCACGCCGGCGGCCGCGGTGGCCATGATGCGCTTGCCGGTCTCCAGGCCCCCGGTGAAGGAGACCAGGTCGACGGCGGGGTCTTCGGACAGGGGTGCGCCCGCCTCCGGCCCGGCGCCCAGGACGAGGTTGGCGACACCGGCCGGGAGTCCGGCTTCCGCCAGCGCCCTCATCAGCAGGATCGAGGTGGAGGGGGTGAGCTCGCTGGGCTTGAGGACGACCGTGTTGCCCGCCAGCAGCGCCGGGGCGACCTTCCAACTGGCTTGCAGCAGCGGGTAGTTCCAGGGTGTGATCAACCCGCACACACCGACCGGCTCGTAGACGACACGGCTCACTGCGTCGTCGCGGCCGGTGTCGATCACCCGGCCGGCGTCGGTGCCCCCGATGCCGCCGTAGTAGCGGAAGCAGGAGATGACATCGGCGATGTCGTACTCGCTCTCCACCAGCCGCTTCCCGGTGTCCAGGGACTCGGCGCGGGCGAATTCCTCGGCGTCGCGCTCGATGATGTCGGCGGTGCGCAGCAGCAGCGCGCCGCGCTCCCGCTCGGGGGTGCCCGGCCAGTGCCCCGCGTCGAAGGCGCGCCGGGCGGCGGCGATCGCCGCCTCGGTGTCGGGGCGCGTCCCCTCGGAGACGGTCACCGCGAGCGTGCCGTCAGCGGGACACCGGATGTCCCGGCGCCCGCCGGCCACCGCATCCCGCCATTCGCCATCCACATACAGGTCTGCCACGCGCCGAGCCTTTCCACAGAAATTCGTTGCGCATCGTGCACCCAATTGCTTGTGGTGGAACACCCTGACGAATACCAAGTCGGACGTCAAGAGGTTGACTGATGACGATTTCGCCATGCGCTCATCCACCCCGTCACCCTTGACCAAGAGCGGGGTCGGGCCGACCATGTTGCGTATCGCTCACCATGTTGTGCAATACGCATCGACGGAGGCCGCACATGTCCCCTCGACCCCAACCCGGCCGTGAGTACGTCCTGACCCTCTCCTGTCCCGACAGCGCCGGGCTGGTCCACGCCGTGAGCGGCTTTCTCGTCCGGAACTCCGGCAACATCCTGGAAAGCCAGCAGTTCGACGACCGACTTCAGGACCGCTTCTTCATGCGGGTCCACTTCGACGTCTCCGATCCGAACGCCGATCTGGAGAAGCTGCGTTACCGGTTCGGTCCGGTCGCCCAGGCCTACAACATCTCCTGGACCCTCAGCGACGCCTCGACCCCGACCCGGACACTGATCATGGTGTCCAGGTTCGGCCACTGCCTGAACGACCTGCTCTTCCGCAGGTCCACCGGCGCCCTCAACATCGAGATCCCCGCGATCGTCTCCAACCACCGCGACTTCGAGGGTCTGGCGCAGACGTACGGCGTCCCCTTCCACCACATCCCGGTGACCAGGGACACCAAGGCCGAGGCCGAGGCACGACTGCTGGAGCTGGTCAGCGAGCTGGACATCGACCTCGTGGTGCTGGCCCGCTACATGCAGATCCTCTCCGACGACCTGTGCAAGCAGCTGGAGGGGCGCGCCATCAACATCCACCACTCGTTCCTGCCCAGCTTCAAGGGCGCGCGTCCCTACGACCAGGCCTACCAGCGCGGAGTGAAGCTGGTCGGCGCGACGGCGCACTATGTGACGTCCGACCTGGACGAGGGCCAGATCATCGAGCAGGACGTGGTCCGGGTGGACCACTCCCTGGACCCCGGCGAGCTGGTCACGGTCGGACGGGACGTGGAGGCGCAGGTACTCGCGCACGCGGTGAAGTGGCACAGCGAGAGCCGCGTGATGGTGGACGACAACCGCACGGTGGTCTTCCGCTGAGCGATCCGGCACAGGAGTGGGGGGGGGGGGGGCGCGGGCCCCCCCCCCCCCTTCTCTGTTTGGTCCTCGTTTTTTTCGGTGGGATTTGTTTTTCTTCCCGCGCGTTCTCCCCCCACC
>NZ_JBHVGZ010000040.1:74750-81389 GCF_042800355.1 Streptomyces sp. NPDC057623 | reverse complement strand
AAGGGGGGGGAGGGAAAAACAGGAGATGGGGGAGGGGGGAAGGAAAACCAAGGGGGGTTCTCCGGTGGGGGGCCGGGAAAAGGGGGGGGTTGGCCCCCCCCCCCCCCCCCCCCACTCCTGTGTGCGGTGACGTCCGCGCTGTATACGGCGAGCTGTGTTCCGTATACGGCGCGCCTTCAACCAGCGAGCCGGTCCAGCAGGGCCCGGCGCCACTTCTCCGTCTCGGCGATCTGGTTGAAGGTGAACAGGTGCAGGCCCGCCACCCGGGCCGTAGGCGCGGTCAGCGCCCCCTCGGCGCGTGCCAGCAGCCTGTCCGGGGAGTACCCGCCGGGCGCCGCGAACCGCAGGAACCAGGAGGGGTGCTTCGTCAGGAAGCGCGTCGACTCCCCCACCCCGATCTTCGTCGCCATGGCCAGCAGCTTCGCCCGCTGCACGGGCCCGGCGACCCCCACGTGTACGGGCAGGTCGACCTCCCGGCGCCGGATGCGGCCGATCCACTCCCCCAGCACCCGCGGGTCGAAGCAGAGGTTGCTCACGATGTACGTGGCGTGCTCGCGCTTGTCCCACATCGCCTGGACGGTGACGTCGTCGTCGATGAGCGGATGGCTCTCGGGGTAGCCGGTGACACCGACGCGGGCGAAGGGGCCGCCCAGCTCGCTCAGCCTGCGCAGCACCGGCAAGGCCCCCTCGTAGACCCCCGCGGGCGGGTCGGCGTCGCCGGCCGGGACGAAGACGTCGTCGACGCCTGCCTCGCGGAGGCGGTCGACGGCCTCCTTCAGGTGCGCGTCGTCCCGCAGCAGCCGCGCCGGCACATGCGGGACGACCCGGTAGCCGTGCGCCGCGAGCCGGGCGGCGAGGTCGAGGGTCGGCTCCAGGCCCTTGGCCGGTGACGCCGTCACGGTGACCGTGACGGCGCGTGGGACATGGGCGAGGACCTTGTCCTCGGTCGCCCTCGCGGGCAGCACCTCGTAGCGGACGCTGTCCAGCAGCGCCCGGAGTCCTGCGGCGCCCAAGGTCTACTCCGCCTGCTTCTGGACGTCGCGGTGGCGGTAGTACGCGGCCTTCGACGGTGCGAGCGGCTCCTTGCCGAGGATCAGGTCGGCCGCCTTCTCGGCGACCATCATCACCGGCGCGTAGATGTTGCCGTTGGTGACGTAGGGCATGACGGAGGCGTCCACCACACGCAGGCCCTCGACGCCGTGCACCCGCAGGCTGCCCGGGTCGACGACGGACATCTCGTCGGTGCCCATCTTGCACGTGCAGGACGGGTGCAGAGCGGTCTCGCCCTCCTTGGCGACCCAGGCGAGGATCTCCTCGTCCGTCGCCACCTTCGGGCCGGGCGAGAGCTCCCCGCCGTTGTACGGGGCGAGCGCGGGCTGGTCGAGGAGCTCGCGGGCCACCCGGATCGCCTCGACCCATTCGCGGCGGTCCTGCTCGGTGGAGAGGTAGTTGAAGCGGAGCGCCGGGTGTTCGCGCGGGTCCCTGCTCTTGATCTTCACCGAGCCGATCGCGTCGGAGTACATCGGACCCACGTGCACCTGGTAGCCGTGGCCGCCGGAGGGCGAGGAGCCGTCGTAGCGGACCGCGACCGGCAGGAAGTGGAACATCAGGTTGGGGTAGTCCACCTCCTCGTTGCTGCGGGCGAAGCCGCCGGCCTCGAAGTGGTTGGTGGCCGCCGGGCCCTTGCGCAGCAGCCACTGAAGTCCGATGAAGGGGGCACGCCACTTCGCCATGTACGGCTGCATGGAGACCGGCTGCTTGCAGGCGTACTGGACGTACACCTCCAGGTGGTCCTGCATGTTCTCGCCGACGCCCGGGAGGTCGTGCACGACGTCGATGCCGAGGGCGCTCAGCTCCCGCGCGTTGCCGACGCCGGAGAGCTGGAGCAGCTGCGGGGAGTTGATGGCCCCTCCGCAGAGGATGACCTCCCTGGCGCGGACCTGCTGGCGCGCACCCCGACCGCGCTGGAACTCGACGCCGACGGCCCGTTTGCCCTCGAAGAGGACCCGGGTGACGAGGGCCCGGGTGCGGACCGTGAGGTTCGGCCGCTTCATCGCGGGCTTGAGGTACGCCTTCGAGGCCGACAGCCGGCGGCCGCGATGGACGTTGCGGTCGAACTTGGCGAACCCTTCCTGCCGGTATCCGTTGACGTCGTCGGTGGGCGCGTAGCCCGCCTCCTGGGTGGCCTTGAGGAAGGCGCCGAACAACGGGTTGGTCGCCGGGCCGCGCTCCAGGACGAGAGGACCGTCGTGGCCGCGGAACTCGTCGTCCGGGTCCGCCGCGAGACAGTTCTCCATCCGCCGGAAGTACGGCAGACAGTGCGCGTAGTCCCAGGTCTCCATGCCCGGGTCGGCCGCCCAGCGCTCGTAGTCCATGGGGTTTCCGCGCTGGAAGATCATGCCGTTGATGCTGCTGGAGCCGCCGAGCACCTTGCCGCGCGCGTGGTAGACGCGCCGTCCGCCCATGTGGGGTTCGGGCTCGGACTCGTACTTCCAGTCGTAGAACCGGCTGCCGATCGGATAGGTCAGCGCCGCGGGCATGTGGATGAAGACATCCCACGGGTAGTCCGACCGGCCCGCCTCCAGTACCAGCACCCGGTTCGCCGGGTCCGCGGAGAGTCTGTTGGCCAGTGCACTGCCGGCGGAACCACCGCCGACGATGACGAAGTCGTATTGCAGGGGAGCCATGGTGCCTCGTCTCGCTCGCGCCGTAGATACGCGAGGCATGCTAGACCCGGTCGCGCTATACGCACCAGGTTGCGAACGACGCAACTTCCGTGGTCTTCGTTTCGGTCCGGTTACTTGCAGGGACGTTGTTTACTACGCGTATAGTTTCACTGTGAGCAACTACAGCACGGACACAGAAACGTCTAATTCGGGCGCCGGCGGAGTGCAGTCGGTCGATCGGGCCATCAGTGTGCTGGAGATCCTCGCCCAGCGTGGCGAAGCAGGCGTCAGCGAGGTCGCGGCCGAGATCGACGTGCACAAGTCCACCGCCTTCCGCCTGCTCGGCGCCCTGGAGGCGCGCGGTCTCGTGGAGCAGGCCGGCGAGCGGGGCAAGTACCGGCTCGGCTTCGGCATCGTTCGCCTGGCCGGCGCGGTCACCGGCCGTATCGACATCACCCAGCAGGGCCGCCCGGTGTGCGAGCGCCTCGCCGAGGAACTCGGCGAGACCGTGAACATCGCGGTCATGCAGGAGCACTACGCGATCAACCTCTACCAGGTGCGCGGCCCCGGGGCGATCACCGCGCACAACTGGGTCGGCCAGCTGACGCCGCTGCACGCCACGTCGAGCGGCAAGATCCTGCTGGCACACCTCCCCACCAAGGAGCGCGCCGCACTGCTGGCCGGCGTCGGCATGAAGAAGGTCACCGCGAACACCATCACCGCGAAGACGAAGCTGGAGAAGAACCTCTCCGAGGCGCGCGAGCGGGGCTACGCCTTCACGCTGGAGGAGATGGAGATCGGCCTGCACGCCATGGCCGCGCCGGTCCGCAACCGGGACGGCCAGGTCATCGCGGCCCTCAGCGCCTCCGGACCCGCCTACCGGCTCACCGAGAACCGCCTGCACGAGCTCTCCCCGGTGCTGATCAAGGGCGCCGAGGAGATCAGCCAGCGGATGGGCTACCTGCACTGACCCGCGCGACTACGACCTGGGGACACCGAGACGCTCGTTCACCCAGTCGTGGAAGGCGCCGATGTGGTGCTCACTGGGCACCAGCACGCCGCCCTTGGCATACATGCGGGAACTCATACCGGGCTGGGTCCGTTCGCATGCCTCGAAGTCCTGGCGGTTGACCCGGTCGAAGAGTTCCACGGACCGGCTGACGTCCTTGCCGCTCTCGACGACGTGCGGGAGATACAGCCAGTCGCACTCCACGATCGTGCGGTCGTGTGCCATCGGGTACATCCGGTGGAAGATCACGTGGTCCGGCACGAGGTTGACGAACACCTGCGGCCTGACGGTGATCGCGTAGTACCGGCGGTCCTGGTCCTCGGCGACCCCCGGGATGCGGTCGAGCCCCTCGGAACCGTCCACGGTGAAGCCCTGCACGTCCTCACCGAACTCGGCACCGTGCCCCACGTAGTACTGGGCGGCGTAACCGTCCGCGAACTCGGGCAGCACCTCGGTCAGTTCCGGGTGGATCGTCGCGCAGTGGTAGCACTCCATGAAGTTCTCGATGATCAGCTTCCAGTTGGCCTTCACGTCGTAGACGATCCGTTTGCCGACGGAGAGGCTGTCGATGTCGTACCGGTCGATGGACTCGACGTCGCCGAGACGGGCGACGACATCGCCGATGACCTCCTCGTCGAAGGAGGGCGGGTTCTCCGCGAGGCAGACCCAGACATAGCCGAGCCACTCCCGCACGGCCACGTTCACCAGGCCGTACTCGGTGCGGCCGATGTCGGGCATCTTGGTGAGGTTGGGCGCCGCGACGAGCTTGCCGTTCAGGTCGTACGTCCAGGCGTGGTAGGGGCACTGGAAGGCCCGCTTGACCTCGCCGGACTCCTCCGTGCACAGCTTGGCTCCGCGATGCCGGCACACATTGAAATAGGCGCGGATCGAGTTGTCCCGCGCCCGGGTGACGAGGATGCTCTCGCGGCCCACGTCGACGGTGCGGAAGGCGCCGGGCTTCGCCAGTTCGGCGGCGCGCGCGACGCAGAACCACATGGTCTCGAATATGTGCTCCTGCTCCTGGGCGAAGATCGCCGGATCCGTGTAGGAGGAGCCGGGGAGCGTGGCGATCAGGCTGTCCGGCAGGCTGGTCGAGGTCACGGTGCACTCCTCGGGAGAACGTCGTGGAGGGGGCATTCACGCGCCGGGAAGGGCAACTCCGGACGGCGTTGTGTATGGTGCAACGCTGCGGGCCATGCGCAACCGCAGCATGAGGTGTCGCTGGGGTGGTGTCAAGATGCGGCGGCGGCCAGTTGCTTGCGCCAGCGCGTGAACGGCCGCGGCTGGTTCATCCCGAGCACGGCGACGGGGTCCCCGGCACGCCGGTAGACGGCCAGGACATCGCGGGTGTCCGCGGCCCCCGCCTCGATGGTCACGCTGTCGGCGGCCGCCGCGTGACCGGCGAACTGGATCTTCACGCCGTACTGGTCGGACCAGAAGTACGGCGGCCGGGGCGCGGCCGGTCGCACCGCACCCCCTGCCAGCAGGGTGGCGACCGCGCTTGCGGGACGCTCCCGTGCGCCGGTCCAGTGCTCGACCCGGCGATACAGGCCCGCGCGCGGGTCGTACCAGTTGGCGCAGTCGCCGACCGCGACCACACCGGCCAGGCTGGTGCGGCCGTCCGCGCCGCACTTGACGCCGTTGTCGAGCGCTACGCCGGAACCCTCCAGCCACTCGACGCACGGGCGGGCCCCCACACCGACCACCACGATGTCGGCGGGGACGCTGCGGCCGTCGTCGAGCAGGACGGCGTCGACGCGGGTCTCCCCGCTCAGCCCCTTGACGCCCACCCCGCACAACAGCCGTACTCCGTGGTCCGCGTGGAGGGCGGAGACGATGGCGCCCATGGCCGCTCCGAGCGGTCCGGCGAGAGGCGTCGGGGCTACTTCCACCACGGTCACGTCGAGCCCGAGGGCGTACGCGGTCGAGGCGACCTCGGCTCCGATGAAGCCTCCGCCGATCACCACCAGCCGTCCGCCGCGGGCCAGTTCGTCCCGCAGTGCGCGGGCGTCGTCCAGGGTGCGCAGGGTGTGCACCCCGGCCAGTCCCTCCGAGCCGGGCAGGGCCCGCGCCGCGGCGCCGGTCGCGATGACGACGCCGTCGGCACGCACCTCACGTCCGTCGGCGAGCCGAACGGCACGGTCCGTGTGGTCGAGCCCGACGGCCCGGCTGCCGAGCAGCCACTCGGCCCCCAGGTCCTCGTCGTCCGACTCCAGCGCGAGCTCGGCCTCGCCGAGGGTGCCGGCCAGGAACTCCTTGGACAGCGGGGGCCGGTCGTACGGGCGGTGCACCTCGTCGCCGATGACGACGAGCCGCCCGTCGAAGCCCTGTTGCCGCAGTGAACGCGCCGCTGACAGACCCGCCAGCGAGGCTCCCACCACGGCCACCGACCTCACGCGGGACCTCCGGCGAGCCGGGCGGCGATGCAGGGCGGCAGGTTGGGGGCGTCGGTGGACAGCTGGACGTAGATCATGCCGTCCTCGATGACGACCTCATGTGTCCGGACCGGAAGCTTGGCCGGCGGAGCGTCGACCGAACCGGTCCTCAGGTTGAACTTCGAAGCATGCAGCGGGCATTCCACCTCACGGCCCTCCAGCCACCCGTCGGCGAGCGACGCGTCCTGGTGGGTGCAGGTGTCGTCAATGGCGAAGACCTCGCCATCGTCGGTGTGGAACACCGAGACCGGCGGATCGATGTCGAGCCGGTGGGCCTCTCCTCGCGGGAGATCCGCGAGTCGGCACGCGGGAATCATCATGACACCTCGGTGCGTATAGCGAAACGGATTGCGGTAAGCGCAACGCCAGTTTGAGGGCCGCCCAGAAGCGTTGTCAAGGCATCAAAAGGCCTCGTTCGGACAGGACGGCCGCCCGGCCTCCGGGCAGCTCGAAGCGCCCGCTTCCCCCCCGAAAAAAAAGGGAAAAAGTGACAAAAGGAGCCCCCCAGAAAAGGGCCGAACCCCCCGTC
>NZ_JBHVGZ010000040.1:72627-74740 GCF_042800355.1 Streptomyces sp. NPDC057623 | reverse complement strand
GAAGGGAAGGAGGGTTTTGGTGGGGGGGAGGGCGCTTTCCCGGCCGGAGGGCACCGCACACCCCCCCCCCAAAAAAAAAAACCGGCCCCCCCCCCCGCCACAGGGAGCCCCCCGGAAAGGGTCAGAACCCGCGGTCGATCCACTCCTGGAGGTGCGGGGCCTCGGCCGCGACCGTCGTCGTGTCACCGTGTCCGGTGTGCACGACCGTCTCCCCCGGCAACGTCAGCAGCCGGTCCCGGATCGACTCGATGATGGCGGGGAAGTGGCTGTACGACCGTCCCGTCGCCCCCGGTCCCCCGGCGAACAGCGTGTCGCCGCTGAAGAGCGCCGTCAGGTCCGGGGCGTACAGGCAGACCGCGCCGGGAGCGTGCCCGGGGGTGTGCAGCACGGTCAGCTCGACGCCGGCCACCGAGAGCCCCTGGCCGTCGGTCAGTTCGGCGTCCGGCGCCCGGTCGGGGTGGGTCTGCTTCCACAGCGGCAGGTCGTCCGGATGGAGGAGGACCGGGGCGCCCGTGCGCTCGGCGAGTTCGGGCGCGGCGTCGATGTGGTCGTTGTGCGCGTGCGTGCACACGATGGCCAGCAGGGTCCGCCCTCCGACGGCCCGGGCGATGGCCTCGGCGTCATGGGCGGCGTCGATGACGATCGCCTCGGTGTCGTCGCCGACGATCCACACGTTGTTGTCGACGTCCCAGGTGCCGCCGTCCAGCGAGAACGTCCCCGAGGTGACGAGGTGTTCGATGCGGGCGGCCATCAGAGGACCACCACCGAGCGCAGCACGTCGCCCTGATGCATCCGCTCGAAGGCCTTCTCGACCTCGTCCAGCGCGATGGTCTCCGTGACGAAGGCGTCCAGGTCCAGCCGGCCCTGCAGATACAGGTCGATGAGCATCGGGAAGTCCCTGCTCGGCAGGCAGTCGCCGTACCAGGAGGACTTCAGCGCGCCGCCGCGGCCGAAGACGTCCAGCAGCGGCAGCTCCAGCTTCATCTCCGGGGTCGGCACGCCCACCAGGACGACCGTACCCGCGAGGTCACGGGCGTAGAACGCCTGCCGGTACGTCTCCGGGCGGCCGACCGCCTCGATCACGACGTCGGCGCCGTGGCCGCCGGTCAGCTCGCGGATCGCCTCGACCGGGTCGGCGGTCCGGGAGTTGACGGTGTGGGTCGCGCCCAGCTTCCTGGCCGTCTCCAGCTTGTGGTCGTCGATGTCCACCGCGATGATCTTCGCCGCGCCCGCCAGGCTGGACCCGACGACCGCCGCGTCCCCGACACCGCCGCAGCCGATGACCGCGACCGAGTCACCGCGACCGACGTTGCCGGTGTTGATGGCCGCGCCGATGCCCGCCATCACCCCGCACCCCAGCAGCCCTGCCGCGGCCGCCGACGCGGCCGGGTCGACCTTCGTGCACTGCCCCGCCGCCACCAGCGTCTTCTCCGCGAACGCGCCGATGCCCAGCGCGGGCGACAGCTCGGTGCCGTCGGTCAAGGTCATCTTCTGCTTGGCGTTGTGGGTGTTGAAGCAGTACCAGGGCCGTCCGCGCAGGCAGGCCCGGCACTGACCGCACACCGCACGCCAGTTGAGGATCACGAAGTCACCGGGTGCCACGTCCGTGACCCCCTCCCCCACCGACTCCACGACACCCGCGGCCTCGTGGCCCAGCAGGAAGGGGAAGTCGTCGTTGATGCCCCCCTCGCGATAGTGCAGATCGGTGTGACAGACCCCGCAGGCCTCGATCTTCACCAGCGCCTCACCCGGGCCCGGGTCGGGCACGATGATCGTTTCCAGGCTGACGGGGGCTCCCTTGCCCCGCGCGACGACGGCACGGACCTGCTGTGTCATGGCCACTCCTCGACTGGTCGAGACTTGAATCAGATGTTGCTCATTACGGCACACATCTCGTGTGCCGCAACACAGCATCGTTGAGCGCCGACCGGCGGTCAAGGAGCGCGACGGGGTTGCCTCGGCCGGGCACGATCGCCGTACGGCAGCGCGAACGCACGGCGGGGGCGGGGGCGCACCCGTCGGTGCCCCCGCCCCCCCAAGAGTGGGTTCCCCCCCCCTCCACCAGAGGAGGAGGGGGACGGCTTTTGTTGCCTGGGGTTTTCTGGTTTTTTTT
>NZ_JBHVGZ010000040.1:32231-72617 GCF_042800355.1 Streptomyces sp. NPDC057623 | reverse complement strand
CTCGCCGATAGGTGTCCAAGAAGTGTGATTGCCCTGCCCCCGCCGGGCGTGGGTCCCACCGCTCTCAGCGAGCGGAGGAGGCGGACTGCGTTGGCTACTGGGGCTGCTCGGGCTTTGCGGGGTCCGTGCCGTTGGTGGACGTGGCGGGACCGATGCGCAGTTCGAAGTCGCCGTCGTACTGCTCATGGCCGGCGATGACGGCCGTTTCGATGGCTTCCTTGCCGATGCGCCCGCGGATGATGAGCGGATCCTGGCGCAGATCGCGGGTGAGCGCGATACACAGGCCGACCATCACCACGGTGAAGGGAGCCGCCGCGAGAATGGTGAGGTTCTGCAGTCCGGTGAGCGCGTCGCCCTTGCCGCCGCCGATGAGCAGCATGATCGCGGCGACCGCACCGGTCAGCACGCCCCAGAAGACGACGACACCGCGGGTCGGTTCCAGGGATCCGCGCTGCGAGAGCGTGCCCATCACGATCGAGGCGGCGTCGGCGCCGGAGACGAAGAAGATGCCGACGAGGATCATCACCACCACGCTCGAGATCGTGGCGACCGGGTACTGCTGGAGCACGTCGAAGAGCTGGCCCTGCGCGGTCGAGGCGTCGCTGAGGCGCTTCTCGTCCTGTAGGTGCATCGCCGAGCCGCCGAACACGGCGAACCACAGCAGGCTGACGGTGCTGGGGACCAGGATGACGCCGCCGACGAACTGCCGGATGGTCCGGCCCCGGCTGATGCGCGCGATGAACATGCCGACGAAGGGCGTCCAGGAGATCCACCAGGCCCAGTAGAAGACCGTCCAGCCGGCCAGCCAGTCGGCCACGCCCTCACCGCTCGACGCCTCGGTGCGCCCGGCCATCTGGGCCAGGTCGCCGAAGAAGGCGCCTATGGAGGTGGGCAGCAGATCGAGGATGAAGATGGTCGGGCCGACGAGGAACACGAAGACCGCCAGGGTCACCGCCAGCACCATGTTGATGTTGGACAGCCACTGGATGCCCTTCTCGATCCCGGACACCGCCGAGGCGACGAACGCCACGGTCAGCACCGCGATCACGGCGACCAGCAGGCCCGTGCCGACGGATCCCAGCCAGCCCAGCCCGGTGAAGCCGCTGCCGATCTGCAGGGCGCCGAGCCCCAGAGAGGCCGCGGAGCCGAAGAGGGTGGCGAAGATCGCGAGGATGTCGATGACCCGGCCGCCCCAGCCGTTCGCCCGCTTCTCGCCGATCAGCGGCGTGAACACGGCACTGATCAGCTGCCGGCGTCCGCGCCGGAAGGTGCTGTAGGCGATGGCCAGACCCACGACCGCGTACATCGCCCACGGGTGGAGCGTCCAGTGGAAGAGGGTGGTGGCCATGGCGGTTCCCATGGCCTCGTTGGCGTCGGCCGGGTCGGTGCCCGGCGGCGGCGTGACGAAGTGCGACAGCGGCTCGCTCACGCCGTAGAACATCAGGCCGATACCCATGCCCGCGCTGAACATCATGGCGATCCATGAGACGGTGCGGAACTCGGGCTGCTCGCCCTCCTCGCCCAGAGTGATCCGCCCGTAACGACTCACCGCCAGCCAGAGGGCGAAGACCACGAAGCCCGAAGCCGCCAGGACGAAGGCCCAGCCGCCGTTGCGGATGGTCCCGTCCAGCAGCTTCCCGGACACGCTCTCCAGCGTGTCGGTCGCGGTGGCACCCCACACGACGAAGGCGAGGGTGAGCGCCGCGGCGACACCGAAGACGATCAGGTCGGTCCGGGGGCCGGCGGTCGCCGCCGGGCTTCCTGGCAGAGCCGCTTCGACGGGATGGCTACGGCTCCCATCCCTTTCGCGGGTTTTGTTCATCAGGGCGTCCTTTCCACAGACGGCAGTGGAGTCTTCGTCGCGGACGACGACGGGGGAACTCGTCGGTGATTCCGCCTGACCGACCGGCACGCCGGAGCGGATGCGGGAACCACGAGAGAAGGGGAGGCGGAACTGCCGCCATGGCGCGTCGTTGCGAATAATGCATCGGCATTCACTATGGGCAACAACCCTCTGGGCGCCGGGGAGGGCTGTCAAGGGGTCGGACGTGCGGAGTTGCCCGACCGGACGAACCGTCAGCCGCCCGCGCGAGAGGGCGTGCGGGAGCTGCGCGGGTACTCGCCCGACGCCACCGTCAGCAGTCGCCGCGCTTTCAGCCGCGTCTCGGCCCACTCGCGCTCGGGGTCGGAGTCCCAGGTGATCCCGGCCCCCGTGCCGAAGCGCAGTAAGGGCCCGCCGGGAGCCGTGCGGTCGAGCCAGAACGTGCGGATGCCGACGGCGAGTCGACCCGTGCCGCGGTCCGCGTCGACCCAGCCGACGCCCCCGCAGTACGGACCGCGGGGCGCGTTCTCCAGCGCCGCGATGATGCGCAGCGCGCTGGACTTGGGGGCACCGGTCACGGACCCCGGCGGGAAGGTTCCGGCGAGCAGTTCCGGCCATGCGGCGCCTTCGGCCAGCTCGCCGCGCACGGTGGAGACCAGGTGCACCAGACCGGGGTGTTCCTCCACGGCGCACAGCTCGGGAACGGTCACGGAGCCCGTGGCGCAGACGCGCCCCAGGTCGTTGCGGACCAGGTCCACGATCATGACGTTCTCGGCGTGGTCCTTGTCGAGGAGGTCCGCGGCGGTGCGCCCGGTGCCCTTGACGGGGCCGGACTCGACCGTCCGGCCGTCCCTGCGGAGGTAGAGCTCGGGCGAGGCCGTGGCGATCTCCACACCGTGCGCCGGCAGACGCACGGTGCCCGCGTACGGAGCCGGATTGCCGCGCGCCAGCAGGGCGGTGAGAGCGTCGACGTCCGCGCGTTCCGGGTCGGGCAGCCACGCGGACAGGACCCGGCACAGATTCGCCTGGTAGACCTCGCCGGCCGCGATGTGCTCACGGATGCGCCGCACCCCGGCGGTATAGGCGGCCCGGTCGAGGGAGGACGTCCAGGCGTCCGGGTGCGGACCCCGCCACGCACCGGGCGCGGCGGCGGGCCCGGGCACCCGGCGTACGTCCCCGAAGCGGGCGCAGACCAGGTGTCCCTCGAAGTCGGCGACCACGGCCCAGAATCCGGCGGAGTCCAGGGCCTCCGGATCGCCGGTCACGTCCCGCAGGTCGGTGGCGACCAGGCCCCCGAAGCGGGCCAGCGGGGGGAGGTCAGGCACCGGGGCGGGGATCGGCACCGGCCGGTTCCAGCCGGACGACGACGGCCGCCTGGTCGCCGGAGTCCTCGACAGGTGGCTTGCGAGTCATCTGTAGCGCCACTCCCCGTCAGGAGTTGCGCATCAAGCAACTGTAGTGTGATACGCAACACAATTGGTTCCTGGACAGGAAAGCCCCCTGTCGACTCCTGTCAAGAGCGAGCCCGCCATCGGCGAGCGCGGCCATGCGCAGTGGCGGTCGTAGTGGACGTTCCAGCGGTAGGTCTCGTGGTCGGGGTCGCGGAGGTACAGGTAGACGGCGTTCGACACACCGTGCGGCCCGGTCCGCGTTCGATGTGGCGTTCCTTGCGGAGCAGTCCGAACAGATCGGCGGCGCGCAGCACTTGGTCGTCGTGGGCCCGCGCCGCCGGTGAAGGCCACGTCGTGGACGGTCTGTTTGCGGTACGTCCAGGCCGCGTCCAGCTCACGCTCGTCACGCATCACGCGATGCAGCAGGTGCCACGACGTCGGTGTGGACAACCAGCCCTCCAGAACCCGTCGCCGGCGGCGTTCGGGCATGGTCGGCCCCCTACCTCTCGCTAGCGGGTTCGCCCATTCGGGACATGCCCCCGGGACACAGGAACTTCGCGAGGCCGCCGGCGCTCAGGGTTGCGGATGGACCACCTGTACGCCCCGTGCCTGCATCATCTCGACCACCGGGTTGTCCAGCGCCGCGTCGGTGACGACCAGGGCGATCTCCTCCAGTGAGCAGATGCGCCCGAGAGCCGTGCGGCCGAGCTTCTCGGCCGTGGCCACCAGGATGACCCGCTGGGCCGACTCGAGAGCCGCCCGCTTCACCTGGACGTCGTCGAGGTTGTACGCGGTCGCTCCGCGAGCCGGGTCGACCCCGCAGCAGCCCAGTACGAACGTGTCGAAGCACAGGTCCTTGAAGGTGTCGGCCGGTGTCTGGCCGTAGAAGGACAGTTCTCCCGAACGGACCTGGCCACCGGGCAGCAGCAACTGGATGCCGGGGTGGGTGGACAGGGCGAAGGCCGCGTGCAGCGACAGCGGGGTGACGGTGAACTGCCGGTCCTCCATGGCCTTCGCGACGGCCACCATGGTCGTACCGGTGTCCAGGGCGACCGTCTCGCCGTCCGTCAGCAGCGAGAGCACGGTACGCGCGAGTCGCTCCTTCGTCTCCGTGCCCGACATCGCGCGGATCGCGTACGGAGGTTCGACCCCGCCCGGCAGATTGCTCACCGCGCCGCCGCGCACCCGGCGCAGGGCCCCGCGCGATTCCAGGACCTCCAGGTCCCGGCGGATCGTCATCTCCGAGGTCCCCGTGGCGCTGGCGAGATCCGCGACGGTCGCGCGGTTCTCACGCATGAGCATCTCGATCACGAAGTTGTGTCTCTCCATCACGTTCATGCCAGGGAGGGTATCGGCCATTCCGCCAGGATGGCTGACCGAATGAACAGCCAATCTGTTCAAGAACACACGATCCATGAGAGGGTATGGCCGAGCTGCCCGCCTGACCTGCGCCTTTCCATGTTCATTTGATTCATGTTCAACTATCGTCCCCTTGAGGAGCTCGATGTCCACAGCCCGCAGACCCGATCCGTCCGGGGCCCCACAACCGTTGATCACAACGATGGCGATCGTGGCCTCCTGCGGGGCGTTCGTGGTGATCGGAGCCCTCCAGGCCCTGTACGGTCCCGCGATCCCAGCGTTGCGCGAGGAGTACGGCATCAGCCCCGCCGTCGCGGGACTCAGCCTGAGCGGACACTTCGCCGCCGCGGTGGTCGGTGTGCTCATCTACCACCTGCTGCGCGTACGGCTGGGCCACCGGATCCTGCTCGGCGCCTCCTACCTGCTCATGGCGGTGGGATCGGTGGCGTTCGCCGTCGCCCCCAACTGGCCCATGGCCCTCGTCGGCACCTTCGTCATCGGCCTCGGCTTCGGCGGCGTCGACTACGGCCTCAACCAGCTGTTCGCCGTCGCCTTCGGCCGCCGCAGCACCGCGATGCTCAACCTGCTCAACGGCCACTTCGGCGTCGGTGCGATCGCGGGGCCGGCCCTGGTGGGATGGCTCGGCGCCGAGCACTACCCGGGCATCTTCGTCGGCGTCGCCGCCGTCTGTGTGCTCATCCTGTTCACCCTCGGCGGCGTGGCCTCCCGGGAGCCCGAACCCGTCGTCGAGGCCACGACCCGCACCGGTGCCCGCGTCGCGCCGATCATCGCCGCCTTCATCGGCATCTACGTGCTGCACGTGGCCATCGAGACCGGAGTCGGCGGATGGGAGCCCACCCATCTGGAGACCGTGGGCTACGCCGCCGCGACCGCCGCCACCGCCACATCGGCGTACTGGGCCGCCATGACCATCGGCCGCTTCGTCGTGGTTCCGCTCTGCCTGCGCTTCTCGGCGCCCGCGATCCTCACCGTGTGCTCCGCGGGCATGGCGGGATTCCTGCTGCTCGCGACGATCCCCTGGGCGGCGCCCTACGCCTACTTCGGGGTCGGCCTCGCCATCGCCCCGATCTTCCCCACGTGTCTGCCCTGGCTGAACCGGGCGGTGCCGAGCGTCGCCGCGGCCGGCGCCTATGTGATGGCGGCGTCGATGATCGGAGGCGTCGCCTTCCCGCCGCTGCTCGGCGTGGTCATCGACGGGATGGACGTCAAGGCGCTGCCGCTCGTCATGTTCGCTCTGGCCGCGGTCTGCCTCGTGCTCAGTTTCTGGCTGCGCAGCAACGCACCCGATCCGGACGGACTGCCCGCGCCGAGCGCCGACTCCGCCGGGACCACCAAGCCCTCGGAGGTGCAGGCGTGAAGGCCGTCCTCTTCGACATGTTCGGAGTCCTGGCCCGTGTCCAGTCCACGGAGTCCCAGGCGGTGATCGAACGAACAGCCGGCGTGAGCGGAGAGCGGTTCTGGGACGCCTACTGGTCGCTGCGCCCACCGTACGACCGCGGCGACGTCCTCGGCCCCGCCTACTGGGCAAGCGTGAGCGACCGGCTCGGCGCCGCGTTCACCGACCGGCAGGTCGACGACCTGATCGGCGCCGACCTGGCCAGCTGGAGCGAGGTCGACCAGGAGAGCGTGGACTTCCTGGCCGAACTGGCCGGCCGGGGCGTGCGCCTCGGACTCCTCTCCAACATTCCGGAGGAGCTCGCCGTCCACTACGAGGCCACCCAGGAGTGGCTCGGGCACTTCAGCGTGGTCGGCATGTCCTGTCGGATCGGCAGCGCCAAGCCGGAGCCGGCCGCCTACACGTGGTGCAGCCGCGAACTGGGGCTGCCCGCCGAGGAGATCCTCTTCGTGGACGACCGTCCCGACAACGTGTCCGCGGCCCGCGAGGTCGGCATGCGCGGTCATGTGTTCACCCGCGTCGGCCTCCTCGCCGCGGCACTGGAGGAGGAGAAGGCGGGGTGACACCGACGCCTCTCCTCCTGGCCCTGTGCGGGGCCGGAGAAGGAGGATCCTGGCCCTGGCCGTCCCGGACCGAGGCCGGAAGGGCGGTCGTCGGCGCGGCGCTCTTCGAACTCGCGCTCGCTCGGCGGCTGGAGCTGGGGGACGACCGTGTCGTGCCGTGCGAAGGCGGCCCGACGGGTGACGCGGTCCAGGACGGAGTGCTCCGCGGCGTCGGCGCGGCCGGCCGGGCGCGGCCGCCCTGGGAGTGGGTCGAGTCGCTCGGCCCCGCCGCGCTGCGGCAGGTCGAGGAGGAGTGCGCCCGCGCCGCCGCGCTCGGCACGCTCGGTGAGCGCATGAGCGAGGCGAGGGCGCGGGTGCGCCACGCCGCCGAACGGCCCGATGCCACCGACGCCTCTGCCCTGGCGGTCGCCGTGCTGCTGATCGCCGCCCGCCAGGGACACCTGGTGCGGCCGGCGGTCCTGCCCGCGGCGAGGGCGCTCGCCCTGCTGGAACGCGGCGCGCCGCGTTCCGGTCAGGCACTGCGCCGCGCCTCGGCCGCCGTGCAGCGCTCGATCGCCGTTTCCGCCGCGGCCCTGGCCTTTCCCGGCTAGCAATCGTCCGCGAATTTCTGCCCCTCCTTGCCAGCGAGGGACTCGATATGATCTTCTTAATGGGGGGATGTTGTGAACTCGGACCGCATGGAAATACCGCTCCGCCGCGTCCCCTCCGTGTCGCACACCGCATGGGACGGGTGTGTTCAGCAGTCGGATTTCACCGGCGCGCTTCTTCGACCAACGGAAATATGAAGCATGAGCTTCGTTTCTAACTCAGGGGGAAATATGACCACCGAGGCAGTGACCGACCATCTCTATTATCCCGTCAGCGCCCTCAAGATGGAGCGCGGCGAAGGCGTATATCTCTACGATTCCGACGGAAAACGCTACCTGGACTGCGCGTCGGCGACGTTCAACCTCAGCCTCGGCTACTCCCACCCCGCCGTGATCGCGGCGATGAAGGACCAGCTCGACAAGGTGGTCCACCTCACCTCCTCGTACCAGAGCGACCCGATCAACGGGCTCGTGCAGCGGCTCGTGGAGACCTCGCCGGCCAACCTGACCCGGGTCCACCCCAAGGTCTCCGGCGGGTCGTCCGCCAACGAGGGCGCCATCAAGATGGCGCAGCACGCCACCGGAAAGTCCGAGGTCATCACGTTGTTCCGCAGTCATGTGGGACAGACGATGATGATGGCCTCCATGTCAGGAAACGCGTTCCGGCGTGAGCCGTTCCCGCTCCTGTACCCGGGCAGCCTCCAGGTGCCCGACCCGTACTGCTTCCGCTGCTTCTACGGGCAGAACAAGGAAACCTGCGGCCTGATGTGCGTCGACCGCATCGACGACTTCATCGAGTACGCGAGCAGCGGCCGGGTCGCCGCCGTCCTCATCGAGCCGATTTCCGGAAACGGCGGGAACATCATGCCGCCGGACGGCTACATGCAGAAACTGCGGGCCTTCTGCGACGAGCACGACATCGCCCTCATATTCGACGAGATCCAGACGGGCATCGGCCGCACCGGCCATATGTTCGCGGCCCAGCATTTCGGTGTGGAGCCGGACGCCATCACCACGGCGAAGGGCCTCGGCGGTTCCGGAGCGCAGGTCGCCGCCATTCTCACCAATGACCGCCTTTCCGGGCTTCCCGCGCATCACCACTCCTTCACGTACGGCTCGAATCTCCTTGCCGCAGCGGCCGCCAACGTCACCCTCGACATTGTGCGGCAGCCGGAATTCCTCGCGAATGTCACGCATACCGGCGACTATATTCTCGAGCGGCTCCGCGACATGCAGCTGCGCTATCCGGCCATCGGTGACGTCCGCGGCGTCGGCCTGATGATCGGCTTCGAGATGTGCGAGCCCGACGGCAAGCCGGCCGTCAAGCTCACCAACCACCTGGCGAGCGCGGCCATGGACCACGGCCTCATCCTGCGCACCTCGCGCTACGGCTACGGCAACGTCCTCAAGATCCGTCCCCCGCTGATCCTGACCATGGCTCAGGCCGAGGAGATCTGCGACAAGCTGGAGAACCTCTTCATGTCGGAGCTGGCCCGGTGAAGAAACTGCTCAAGGGTCTCGGCGAACACGTCCGCGCCGAGCTGCTGACCTACGGCCAACAGGGCCTGGCCCGCCAGGTGCACGGCGACTCCCCCGGCGGCGACGCCCAGTTCGACGTCGACGAGGTGGCCGAGAAGGCCGTACTGGACTACCTGCGCGCCCACGCCGAGGTGCCCGTCGCCGTCTACACCGAGGACGGCGCCTTCGTCGAACTCGCCCCCGACCCGCGGTACCTGCTGGTCGTCGACCCCATCGACGGCACCCGCCCCACCTCGGCCGGCCTGGAGATGGGCATGGTCTCCATCGCGGTCGCGCCCTACGGCGACGGCAAGCCGACGCTGGCCGACGTGACGGCCGCCTGCCTGGTGGAGATCAAGAGCGGGGCCTGGATCTACGGTGACGACACGGAGGGCCTCTCCAGCGGCGGCCACCCGAACCCCGTGCCGCGGCTGAGCCGGACCACCGACCTGACGAAGATGTTCTGGTCGATCGAGTTCAACGGCCACCCCATGCACCTGATGAACGCGGCCTACTCCCACCTCGTGGACCAGTCGGCCAACACCGGCGGCGTGTTCGTCTTCAACAGCGCCACCTTCTCCATCTCCCGCATCATCACAGGGCAGCTCGACGCCTACGTCGACATCGGCAACCGGATCCTGCGCGACCACCCCGACACCGAGGCCGAGTTCCTGCGCGTCGGACGCGGCTCGATCCTGCACCTGTTCCCGTACGACATCGCCGCCGCCGTCTACCTCGCCCGGCAGGCCGGCGTCGTGATCACCGACGCCTACGGCGAGGACCTGGGGACGACCTCGCTGGTCGACCTCGGGCCGCTGAACCAGAAGTCGTGCATCGCCGCGGCGACGCCCGAACTGCACACGCAACTCCTCGACTCCATCAGCTGGGAACTGGGCCGTGGCACCGCCGCGGCCTCCAAGGGGGACGCATGAAGGCACTCACACTGACCGAGGACCGCTCCCTGGAGCTGGTCGACCGGCCCAAGCCGGAACCGCGCGAGGCGACCGACGTCGTCATCCGCATCGTCCAGAGCGGTATCTGCGGCACCGACCGCAGCGTGCTCGTCGGCAAGTTCCCGGCCGAGCCCGGGGTCGTGATGGGACACGAGGCCGTCGGAGTCGTCGAGACGACGGGTCCCGGTGTGACCCGGTTCGCACCGGGTGACCGGGTCATCGTCAACCCGACCCTGTACTGCGGCAGTTGTGCCACCTGCCTGGAAGGGCACTGGAACTTCTGCGGCAACAAGGCCGGAACCGAGGTCGGGCTCGACTACGACGGCTCCTTCGCCGAGTTCATGCGCCTGCCCGAGCTGTTCTGCCACGCGATCCCCGACGGAATGAGCTTCGACCGGGCCGTCGTGGTCGAACCGCTCGCCTGCGCCCTCAACAACATCGAGGCCGGCCGGCTCCAGCCGGGCGAGACGGCGGTGATCGTCGGTGGCGGTCCGATGGGCGCCGTCACCGCCATGGCCGCCGCCCGCTACGGCGCCCGGGTCCTGGTCGTCGAACCCGACCCGGTCCGCCAGTCGCTGGACCGGGAGATCTTCGCCGCCCCCGAGTTCGAGGGCCGGATCACCGTCCACACCCCGGACGACGCGGAACTCACCCACCGCGCACACCTGGTCGTCGACTCCGTCGGCAACCTCCTGGAGCAGAGCCTCGGTTACGCCGCCCAGCGCGGCCGGATCGTCGTCATGGGCTTCAACAGCAACGCCGCCGCCACCGTGCGTCCGCTGGAGATCCTCCAGCGCGGACTGCAGATCATCGGCGCCGGCGACTACAACAGCATGATCTTCCCCAAGGCCGTCGAACTGGCCGGATCGATCCCGCTGGAGCGGCTGATCACCCACCGCTTCCCGCTCGGGGACCACGCGGAGGCCTTCAAGGCCCTGGCCGCCGTGCCGGGCGCCGACTACACGGCGCTCAAGGTCGTCCTCATACCGAACCAGGACGGGAGCACCGCATGAGCACCCGGCTGAACACGGCGCTGATCCCCGGCTCGGACCGCCCCGTCGTCATCGGCGAGTACCCCTACTACCGCGCCGATCCGGCCAACTGGGCGGGCAACCTTCGCAAGTTGCGCTCCCTCGGCGTCGACGTCGTCTCCTTCTACCTGCCGTGGCGGTTCCACGAGACCGGCGAGGGCGAGCGGCGCGCGTTCGACTTCCACGGCAAGACCGACCCACAGCGCGACGTCGTCGCTCTGATCGGCCTCGCCGCCGAGGCCGGCCTCACCGTCCTGGTCAAGCCCGGCCCCTTCATCCACGCGGAAGTACAGCTCGGCGGGCTGCCCGACCGGCTCTGCGGCGCGGACCACACGCCCTACCGGGGGCTGAACGGCGACCTGCTCACCTCCCAGGCCAAGCCCCTGCCCAGCCTCCTCGACCCGGCCGTCAAGGAGGAGGTCGCCACCTGGCTGCGTGCCGTGGCCGACGAGGTCGTGTCCCCCACGGCCGCCCCGCGCGGCCCCGTCGTCGCGCTCCAGCTCGGCAACGAGGGCATGTCCGGCGACGTGCACATCGCGATCGACGCCCAGGACGCCTCCCCGGCGGCGCGGGAGGAGTTCGCGCGGTGGCTGTCCGCCCGCGGACTGGCCGACGAGGCGGCACGCACCGGTGACGACCTCGCCGACTGGCCCAGCGGACTGCGCCTTGAGTGGTCGCGCTGGTCCGGCGAGGCCATCGTCGGCCTGTGGGACTGGATCTCCGACCTGTTCCCGGCCGGCCCCGTCCGCGTGGCCAACGTGCCCCTGGCTCGCGCCACGGGACCGGACGCCACCATCGACGCCTGGGCCGCCCGCCACCGTGCCCTCAAGGGCTCCCGGCATCTGATCGGGCACACCGAGTGGGTGGGCAACCCGGCGCAGAGCTCGGACGCCTTCGCCACGCACCTGGGCGAGATCCTGCTCGGCGACACCGATGTGCTGGAAGCCAACTGGGGCTTCACCTGGGACGACGAGACCTTCGCCGGTCCGCGCACGCCCCTGTTCAACGCCCTGCTGGCCCTCACGCTCGGATCGACCACGGTCAGCGTCTACACCGCCTGCGCGGCCGGCACCTGGGGCGAGCTGATCGACATGGACCCGGACGGGCTGCGCGCCGAAGGCGTCGACCCGGCCCTCCACGCTCCCCCGTACTGCCCGGGAGCACCCCTCGCGGAGGCCGGTGGCCACAACCCCACCGCGGAGAGCCTGCGGCTGCTCGCCCTCTTCCTCGACCGCCACGGCGCGGCGCTTGCCGCCACCCGGCTCGACCGCGATGCGGACCTGCTCGTCGACCGGGCCCTGGCGGAGGCCGGCGCCTGGCAGCGGGAGGGGCAGACCGTGCTGGGCGAGCTCACCGAGGCCGTCCACGAGCAACTGCGGGACACCCACCGGCTGGTGGGCCTGCGCTGGCTCGACGCGGCCGCGCACCGCGACGCCCAGGACGCCACCGGGCCCCTCGGGGTGCTCCGCGCGGGCCACCCCGGAGCGAGCGCCGTGCCCGGCGAAGTCACCGTCGCCGCGGGCGTCCCCGCCCACGGCGCCGTGGGCGGCTTCGTCGCGGGACTGGCCACGGGCGCCCCGCGCTGGACGTCCGTCCACCGGCGTGCCGTCGCCCTCACCCGGACGGGCCCCGACGGCACGCGCCTGATCGGCGCGTTCAACCCCACCGGCGCGGACGACCGGATCACCGCTGCCGACGGCGACTGGGCCGTCGATCTGCCCGCGGGCACCGCGGCGCTCGCCGTGTGCCGGGACGGCTCGCTCCTGGGCTGGCTGGCGACGCCCACCGCGCCCGCCACCCCCGCCGTCACCCTGACCTGGGGCGGCGAGCAGGCCGACACCCTGCGTGTGACGGCCTCCTGAACCGCGGGCGGCGGGAGAGCGCACCTGACATCGCTCCACCCGCCGCCCGCCCCGGGGGCCCGCCGCCGAAACCCTCCCCCGCCAAAAGGAGGTTCGCCGCGGGCCGCGCACCAACAAAACGCCAAACCCCCCCTCCCGCCCGCGGGGCACCCTGTTCTCGAGACACGCTCCCTGCTAGACACCCCCCCCCGGAAGGAAGGGGGTGGGGCGGCGCCCCCCGCACCGACGAACCGCCCGAACCCGCTTCGAGCCCAGGTGCCGCCTTGTTCCAGAACCACGTCCAGAGCCACGACGCCACACCCGCCACGGCCACCACCCTGTTCCGCTCCGCGGGCCGCGACACCCTCGCCACCCTCGCCGACCTCATCGAACAGGAGCATCCGATCTTCGCGATGCCCTCCTGGTTCGTGACGGCCGATTCCGCCCACGCGGGTCACCTCATCAGCGAGTTCCTGCGCGAACTCGGCGGAGCCGCGACCCACCGCTGCTTCTTCGCCAACTCGCGGTACGAGGCCCTCCACGGAGCCGTCAAGCTGCTGCGCCACGGCGCGTCCGGCTCCGCGGCCCGGCACCGCGGACACGTCCTCGTCCTCGACCCCGACGGCACCCTCACCCGGCGCGCCGACCCGCTCGGCGACGGCCCCGACCGCGCACTCGCCCCCGGACTCCACGGCCACCCCACCCTCGCCGCGCTGCGCGCCGCGGCGGCCGAGGCCGACCACTGCGGCCTGGTACTGCGCGGTACGGAGCGGCTCGACGCGGAGGAGCTGGCCGACCTGGCCGCGTTCGTCGAGGCCGTCCGGGGCCGCGGCACCCGCATCGTCCTGGACCTGTCCGACGTCGACCCGCTGGCCCCGCCCTCCGACACCGTGCGCGCGCTGCGGCCCGACCTCTTCGTCCTCGGGGAGTCCCTCACCGGGTACGAGGTTCCCTTCGGCGCCTTCGCAGGCCGTCCCGACCTGTTCGCGCCCTGGTCCACCCCGTCGACCGGGTTCCTGCACTCCAACACGTACGGCGGCAACACCGTCGCCATGCGCGCGGTCAAGGCCCGGCTGCTGGGCCGCTGGGACGAACGGCACCCCGTGCGCCGCGTCCTCGCAGCCTCTGACCGCGACTGGCAGCGCACCCTGGACCTGTACGCCCGGCACGTCAACCCGATGACCGTGCGGATGCACCGCAAGCTGCGCGGCGCCCTGCACGTCGTACGCGCCAAGGGTTCCCGGCTCACCGTGCAGCTGGACTCGGGCCGCCGCCTCGACCTCGTCGACGGGCTGTGCGGGGCGGGTCTCGGGGTCAACGGGCACAATCCCGCCGACGCGCTCACCGACGTCGTCCACGCACACGACACGGGGCGCGACTATGTCGCCGAACTCCAGCGCGTCCTGGCCCGGGACACCGGCCTGCCGCACGCCTTTCCCGCCGTCAGCGGCGCCTCGGCGGTGGAGAGCGCGATGGTCCTGGCCCGGCTGGCCCGCCCCGAGCGGCGCCGGATCGTGGTCTTCAAGCACAACTACGGCGGCAAGACCCTCGTGTCCCTGCTGGCCACCGCCGCCGAGCGCACCCGGGCCCCGTTCGGGCCGCTGTACGAGGACATCCGCTACATCGACCCGTACACCCCGCACGCCGCCGAGGAGTTCCGCGAGGAGGCGGCGACCGGTGAGGTCGGCCTGGTCTGGATCGAACTCGTCCACGGCAGCTCCGACTCCTACGCCCCCATTCCGTCGTCCCTCCTCGACGCCGTCTCCGAGGGCCGCGAGCGGCACGGGTACCTGGTCGGCGTCGACGAGGTCCTCACCTCGTACCACCGCTGCGGCACCCGGTTCGCGCACCAGGGCAGGCTGCCCGAGGTCGACCTGATGAGCCTGTCGAAGGCGCTCAGCTACGGCTGCTTCCCCACCGGGGCCGCCCTGGTGTCCGGCGCCGTCCACGAGGCCGCCCGCCGCACCGACCCCCGGCTGGTCGAGGAGCTGCGCACGCAGCACGCCCACCAGCTCGGCGCCCACTTCTCCCTCCAGGCGGTCGCCCAGGTCGACGCGCTGCGACTGGAGCGGCGGGTGGCGGCCCTGTCCGCCGTGGTGGACGAGGGGATCGCCGCGATGGACACCGGGCCCGCCGGCGTCGTCGGGCGCCGCTTCGCCGAGGGCCTGCTGGGCCGTTTCGAACCCCGCGTCCCCGGACCGCTGCGCCGCTTCCTCCAACCCGAGGGCGAGTGGATGACCTTCGCCCTGATCCTCTGGTGGATCACCCGGGCCAGGGCGTTCGTCGTCTACGACGTCTTCCTGCTGCCGCTGGTCGCCACCGAGGACGAGATCCGCCAGGTGATGCGCGCGGCCCGGGACCTCTCGCGCACGTCCCCGTACCGCCTTCTCGCCCAGGTGGGCCTCTTCCATCTCGGGGAGCGGGTCCGGGCCTTCGTGCGCAAACCGACCACCGCAAGGAGCACCGTATGAGCCGGCAGAACGTCGATGTGGTCCGCCGCTTCTTCGCACTCTTCGACGAGGAACGGCTGGCGGACATCGAGGCCCTCCTCACCGACGACTTCGAGTGGATCTACCACGGCCCCAAGTCCCTGCCCTGGGCGGGCACCTACCGGGGCGTCGAGGGGTTCCGCCGGTTCTTCTCCGTCGTCCGCGAGCTGATCCAGGTGCAGGAGTGCGTGGCGTACGACTACCTGGACGCCGGTGACCGGGTCGTGGTCCTCGGCGTCAGCCGCACCCGCGTACTCGCCAACGACCGCCACTACGAAGCCCAGTGGATGAACGTCTTCACCGTGCGCGACGGTCTGATCTCGCGCTACCTGGACCTCTACGACACGGCAAGCGTGGTCGAGGCCCTCGGCCAGGAGCGCTGAACCAGACCACATGAACGCAGCCAGCACCCATACCCTCGGCGACGCCTTCGCCGACGTCGTACGCACCCGCCCCGAGCACACCGCGCTCGTCCGGGGCGACCTGCGCCTGACCTACCGCCGGCTGGCCGGCTGGGCCGCGTCCGTCGCGGCCCGGCTCGGCGCAGCCGGGGCGGCCAGCGAAGTGGTCGGCATCCGCGCCCCGCGCTCCGCGGGGACCATCGCCACCGTCCTCGGCACGGTCCTCGCCGGATGCCCTTACGTGCCCCTCGACCCGGACGCGCCCGACGCGCGACTGCGCGCCCTGGTGGCGGACTTCGGCCTGCGCACCCTGTGGGTGGCGCCCGCCGAGGCCGACCGGCTGCGCGCGCTGCTGCCCGGGGTGCGGGTCCTGGCCGTGGACGAGGAGATGCCGGACCCCGGACCGCTCACCGTCGCGCCGGGCGGCGGCCCGGACATGACCGCCTACGTCATCGCCACCTCGGGCACCACCGGTCGCCCCAAGGGCGTGCGGGTGGAACACCGTTCGGTGCTCGCCCTCGCCCGTGCCCCGCAGGCGGGGTTCGGGCCCGCCGACGTGGTGCTCCAGCTCGCCCCCCTCCATGTCGACCCGTCCGTCTTCGAGATCTGGGGCGCCCTGCTGAACGGGGCCACGCTCGTCCTGCCCGAAGCCGCACGGCCGGGCGTCCACGACATCGGGCGGGAGGTGCGCCGGCACGGCGTGAGCGTGCTGCGGCTGGCCGCACCGCTGTTCCGGCTCGCCATGGAGCACATCACCGACGCGTTGCGGGGACTGCGGCTGTGCGTGTCGGGCGGCGACCGGGCCTCGGCCGAGGCCGTGCGCACCGCACTGCGCGAGCTGCCCGGGTGCCGGATCGTCAACGGCTACGGCCCCACCGAGACCACCGTCTACGCCTGCTGGCTGGTGCTCGACGCGGATCACCCGTACGCCGACGACTGGGCGGACGTGCCCATCGGGCGCCCCTTCGCCGACGCCACCGTCCACGTCGTCGACCGCGAGCGGCGCCCCGTCGCCCCGGGCGAGGAGGGCGAACTCTGTGTCGGCGGGTCCGGCGTGGCCCGCGGCTACCTGGGCCGTCCCGACCTCACCGCCGAGCGTTTCGTCCCCGAGCCCGGCCGTGCCGATCGCACCGCCTACCTCACCGGCGACCGGGTCCGGCTGCTGCCGGACGGCAATCTCGCCTTCCTCGGCCGCACCGACGACCAGGTGAAGATCCGCGGCCACCGGGTCGAACCGGCCGAGACGGAACGGGCCCTGCTCGCCCATCCCGCGGTCCGTGAGGCCGTCGTGGTGGCCGGGGGCACCGGCGAACGGCGCAGGCTCGTGGCGTTCGCCGTCCTCCGGGAGCCCGCCACCGAAGCGGACCTCGTCGCCCACGTGGCGGCACTCCTGCCGTCGCCGCAGGTCCCCGCGACCGTGACACCTCTCACCGAGCTGCCGGTCACCCCGAACGGCAAGACCGACCGCCCCGCCCTGGCCCGCCTGGCCGGGCGGGCGGACGGCACGGCCGGGCCCGGCATCCCGGACACACCCACCGAGCGGGTCGTGGCGGGTCTGTGGCAGGACGTGCTCGGCGTCCCGGTCGGCACCGACAGCGACTTCCTCGCCGCGGGCGGCGACTCGCTCTCCGCCATGACCGTCCTGGCCCGTCTGGAGAGCGCGACCGGTACGGCCCTGTCCGTCGGGGACCTGTTCCGGGCGTCCACGGTGCGCGGGCTCGCCGCACTCGTCGACGCCGCCGCCCCGGCCGGGACCGCGGCACCGGCCACCGGACGGCAGGTGCCGGACGCTCCCGGCCGGACTGCGCTGCTGCCCGGGCAGGAGGGCATCTGGTTCGAGCAGCTGGCCGCGCCGGGCAAGCGGTACGTCATCTCCCGCACCTTCCTGGTACGCGGGCCGGTCGACGTGGACCGGCTGCGGCACGCGCTCACCGTGCTCGGTGACCGGCAGACGGCGCTGCGCACCGCCGTACGGCAGGACGCGGACGGCTGGTGGCAGACACCGGACGCGGATCCCGGCACCACCGTGGACCACTACGACATGACCCGGGTCCCGCCGGCGGAGCAGCGGCACCGGATCCGCGCGCTCATCGCCGCCCGGGCGACCGCCGACGACACGTCCCCGCTGGTCCGCACCCTCGTGGTCACCCTCGACGGATCCGCCACCGTCGTCCACTTCGGCATCCACCACCTCATCGCCGACGACTGGTCCCTCGACCTCTTCTTCACCGAGCTGTCGGCCCTGTACGACGACCATGCCACCCAACTCCCGCCGCTCCGGCTGACGTTCGCCGACCATGTGCGCGAGGCCCTCGACCGCGTCCGGGAACGCGAGGCCGCCGCACTGGAGTTCTGGCGCGGCGCCCTGGAGGGCGGCGCCGCCGCTCCCGACCTGGTCACCGACCGTCCCCGGCCGGCCGTGCTCAGCGGGGCCGGTGACCGGGTGCGGGTGCGGATCGAGGCCGCCGAGAGCGAGCGGTACGCCGAGGCCGCCCGCCGGCACGGCGTCAGCCGTTTCATGTTCTGCGTGGCCGGCGTGTACACCGTCCTCGCGGCACACGCCGAACGCGACTCGCTCTGCCTCGGCAGCCTGACGACGGGCCGTGGACGGGCCGGCACCGAGGACCTCGTCGGCTACTTCGTCAACCTGCTGCCGGTCCGGGTCGAGGCCACCGCGGACACACCGGTCGCCACCCTGTTCCGGCGGGTCCGCGAGGCCGCGGCCGCCGCCCACGGCCACCACGACGTGCCCTTCCAGACGGTGTGCCGGGAACTCGGCGCCACGGGTGCCTCCCGCGCGACCAGCGCGTTCCGTGTGGTCGTCAACCACCAGCAGCACCCGCCCCGTCCGCTCCGGCTGGGCCGGGCGCCGGTCGAGCCCTGGCCGACGGCCGACGACGACACCGCGAAGTTCGAGCTGAGCTTCACCTTCCAGGAGTCGCCTCGGGGGCTCGGGCTGGAGGTGGAGTTCAGCACCGACCTCTACCGCCGGGACTCCGTCGAGCGGCTCGCGGGTCAGCTCGTCGCCGTGCTGGGCCGGCTCGCCGACGCCGGTTCCGACCAGGTCCTGCGCGACATCGAGCTGCTCGAACCCGGCGAGCGAGGACGGTTCCTGGCCACCGCGGAGCCCGAGGGGCCGCCGGTCCACCCGGACGCCACGCTCACCTCGCTGTTCGCCCGCGCGGCCGCCGACCACCCCGGCAGGACCGCCGTGCTGCGTGAGGACACCGCCCTCTCCTACGGCGAACTCGACCGGCTCTCCGACGACGTGGCCGCCCGGCTCCACGCCCGGGGGGCGGGGCCCGGAGAGCGCGTCGCTCTCTGCCTGGAGCGGACCCCCCTGCTGGTCGTGGCCGTCCTCGGCGTGCTCAAGACCGGCGCGGCCTACGTCCCGCTCGACCCCGCCTATCCGGCCGAGCGGCTGCGGTACGTGCTCTCGGACGCCCGGGCCGGGATGCTGGTGACCGCGAAGGACATCTCCGACCGGCTGTTCGGCCCTGGCTCGGACCCCGTCGGTGTGCCGCCCGTCCTGGACATCGACCGGCTCGTCCGCCCCTCGGACGAGACGCCGCCCGCGCGGCAGACGGCCCGCGCCGCCGACCCCGCGTACATCATCTACACGTCCGGCAGCACGGGCCGGCCGCGCGGCGTGGTCGTCTCGCACGGCTCGGTCGTCAACACCCTGCACGCCAACCTGGCCCGCCATCCCTTCACCTCGGACGACGTCTGGTTGCAGCTCACCTCGCCCGGCTTCGACGTGGCGGCCTACGAGCAGTTCATGCCCCTGGTCTCCGGCGGCACCCTGGTGTACTGCGGGGACACCGCCCGCGGGGACGCCGCCGCGCTCGGCCGCGTCCTGCGGGACAACGACGTGACGGTCATGGTCATCGTCCCCTCGCTGCTGCGCGCGCTGGGCCGCCCCGATCTGGCCTCGGTGCGGGTCCTGGTCGTGGCCGGCGAGCCCGCCGACCCGCACGACACCCGCCACTACGCCCGAGAGCGCACCGTCATCAACGGCTACGGCCCCACCGAGGCGGCGATCCTCGCCACCACCCACGAGGCCGGACCGGACGAGGACCGCGGCAGGGTCCCGATCGGGCGGGCGCTGCCGGGCACCACGGCGCATGTGATCGACCGCCACGGCCGGCTCGCCGCCACCGGCGTCCCCGGGGAGCTCTGGCTGGGCGGCGCGGGAGTGGCCCTCGGCTACTGGGACAACCCCGACCGCACCCGCGACCTGTTCACCACGGTCCCCGTCCTCGGCGACCGGCGCCTGTACCGCACCGGGGACCGGGTGCGCCGGCTGCCCGACGGCACGCTGGACTACCTGGGCCGGCTCGACGGACAGATCAAGCTGCGCGGCTTCCGGATCGAACTCGGCGAGATCGAGGCGACCCTGACCCGCCATCAGGGCATCGGTGAGGCCGTCGCGGTACTGGTCGGCGAGGGACCGGACGCCGACCTGGGTGTGGCCTACGTGGGCAGCGCCGACGAGCAGGAGGTCCGCGCCCATCTCGTGCGGCATCTGCCCGGCCACATGGTGCCCAGACTCGTCGTGCCGGTCGCGCACATCCCCACCAGCAGTCACGGCAAGGCCGACCGCACGGCGCTCGCCACCCGCTTCGCCGCCCACGCGCGGCATCCCGGCCCGGCCGGGGAGTCCGCTCCCGCCGCGAGCCCGCTGGAGCAGGGGCTGCTGGCGCTGTGGCGGGAGGTCCTCGGGGCCGGCCCGGCCATCGGGCTGTCGGACGACTTCTTCGCCCTCGGCGGGCACTCGCTGCGCGTCATCCGGCTGCTCGGCGAGATCGAACGACGGTACGGCACCCGGATACGGGTCCGTGACTTCCTCGCCGAGCCGACGGTGCGGGCGACCGCGCGCGCACTCACCCGCCCCGACGCGGGCACCGAGACCGCGGTGGTGCTCCCCGGCGACGTGGTGCTCGATCCCACCATCGCCTTCACCGGGCCCGTCGCCGCCGCCCGCCGCACCGACTCCGTGCTGCTCACCGGTGCCACCGGGTTCGTCGGCATCCACGTCCTGCGGGAACTGCTGGACCGTACCGAGGGTCCGGTGCTGTGCCTGGTGCGCGCCGCGACGCCCGACGCGGCCCGGGCCCGGCTGGCGGGGGCGGCCCGCCGGCACGCGCTCGCCCTGGACACCGCCGATCCCCGGATCGTGCCGCTGCCCGGTGACCTGACCCTGCCCGGCCTCGGGCTGACCGGAACCGCCGGGCAGGACGCGGCCCGTGCGGCGGCCACCGTCCTGCACCTGGGCGCCGAGGTCCACCACCTCTCCGGCTACCAGCACCTGGCCGCGGCCAACGTCGGCGGGACCCAGGAGCTGCTGCGGATCGCCGCCGAGGGTACGGCCGCCCGCTTCCATCACGTCTCCACCCTGGCCGTGCTGCGGCAGCACGCGCCGGACGGCCGTCCCCGCACCCTCAGCGAGTCCACACCGGCCGAGCGGGAACGCCACCCGCGCGGGCGGGGCTATGCCGCGGCGAAGTGGGCGGCCGAACACCTCGTCCGCCAGGCTGTCTCCCGAGGGGCCGACGCCCGTACGTACCGGCTGGGCCGCGCCGGTGGCAGCGCGACGACCGGCGCGCTCAGCCACGACGACATGCTCACCCGGCTCCTGGTCAGTTCGGCCGCCCTCGGCTGCTACCCCGACCACCCGGACCTGGCCTCCGACGCCCTGCCCGTCGACGTCATGGCCCGTGCCCTGGTGGCGCTGGCCCTCGCCGACGCGCCGCCGGGCACGGTCCGCCACCTGCACCATCCGCGCCGTACCGGGCTCGGCGTCTTCCTCGCGGGCCACGACCGGCGCAGCGGTTCCCGCACCCACCCGGTCGGCCTGGCCACCTGGCTCGGGCGCCTGGACGACGCGGTGGCGCGGGGCACCGAACTGCCCGCCCTGGCCTACCGGGAGCACCTGCGCGAGCTGTGCGACGCCGATCCGGTGGCACCGGCCCGCTACCGCAACGAAGCCACCCTGGCCGCCCTGCGCCCGCACGGCATCGCCGTGCCCGACTGGCACGACGCCGTGATCGACCGCTGGTGGCGGTACCTCGCACCGACCGGAGAGACGAGCGAATGACGGAAGTGCTCTATCCCATGGCCCGCCAGTGCCCGTTCGCCCCGCCAGGGGAGGTCACCCGGCTCCGCGCCGAGCCGGAGGTGCCCCGCGTGCCGATCTGGAACGGCGTACGCCCGTGGCTGTTCACCCGCTACGAGGACGCCCGGCTGGTGCTGAGCGACCCCCGGTTCAGCGCCGACAAGCGCCGCCCCGGCTATCCGCTCTCCAGTGCCGTCGCGGCCGCCGAGACGGCCGTCGAACCGACGCTGCTCATCATGGACAACCCCGAGCACGACGCGCTGCGGCGCCTGGTGCTCAGCGAGTTCACCGTACGGCAGGCCGAGTCGTGGCGCCCGGCCGTGCGCGGCGTCGTCGCGGACTGTCTCGACCGCGTGCTCGAAGGACCGCGCCGCGCCGACCTCGTGGCCGATCTCGCGCTGCCCGTCGCGCTCTCGGTGATCTGCGAGTTCCTGGGCGTGCCCCTGGAGGACCGGGAGCTGTTCCGCTCGCTCACCCACACCATGAACGCGGTCGCGGGCAGCACCGAGACCGCCGCCGCGGCCCGCCAGGAGCTCCAGGACTACCTCGAATCCCTCGTGGCCCGCCGGGAGAAGGAACCGGGGGACGACTTCATCGGGCGCATGGTGGTCCGGCATGTGCGCACCGGGGCGATGAGCCGCCGCACCCTGAGCGCGACGGCCCTGCTGCTGCTGACCGCTGGACACGACACCACGGCCAACATGATCTCCCTCGGCATCCTCACCCTGCTGCGCCACCCGGCCCACTGGGCCGCCCTGCGCGGCCACGAGGACCCCCGGCAGGTCGCGGGCACCGTCGAGGAGCTGCTGCGCCATCTCACCATCGTGCAGCGCGGGATCCGCCGGATCGCGACGGAGGACGTCGAGGTGGGCGGCCGCCTGGTGAGGGCCGGTGAAGGGGTGATCGCGGCGATCAACGTGGCCAACCGGGACCCTGCCCGCTTCCCCTCCGGCGAGGACTTCGACCCCGGCACGCGCGCCCACGGCCACCTCGCCTTCGGCTACGGCCCCCACCAGTGCATGGGCCAGTCCCTGGCGAAGGTCGAGCTCCAGGAGACCTACCACGCCGTCGCCCACCGCCTGCCTCAGCTGCGGGTCGCCGTGCCCGTCGAGGAGGTCCGCTTCAAGTCGGACATGGCCGTCTACGGCGTCCACGAACTGCCCGTCACCTGGTGAACCCCCTTCTGACCGTCAAGGAACCCACGACTGTGAAGATCACCCTCGAACCCGAGCGATGTGTCGGCGCCGGGCACTGCGTCCTGTCGGCACCCGAGGTCTTCGACCAGGACGAGACCGACGGCATCGTCGTGCTGCTCGCCCCCGCGCCAAACGCCGCGCTCGCCGACGCCGTCCACGAGGCGGCCGACCTCTGTCCGGCCCGCGCGATCCTCGTCGACGGCGGGGACGGCACCCCGTGAACCTGATCGACCGGCTGCGGGAGGCGGTGGGCGGCGCCGCCGTGCTCACCGACCCGGACGCGACCGAGGGCTACGCCCGCGACATGATGCCGCTCGCCCCGGCGGGCCGCCCCCGCGCCGTGGTGCTGCCGGCCGGCACCGCCGAGGTGCAGGACTGTGTCCGCGCCTGCGCGGAGGCCGGTGTGCCCGTCGTGCCGCGCGGTGCGGGCAGCGGCCTGACCGGCGGCGCCAACGCGGTCGACGGCTGTGTCGTCCTGGTCACCACCCGGATGGACCGGATCCTCGAACTCGACGCGGACAACCGGCTGGCCGTCGTCCAGCCGGGGGTGGTCAACCGGACGCTCCGGGACGCCGCCGCCGAGCACGGCCTGTTCTACCCGCCCGACCCGTCCAGCCTCGACTGGTGCACGCTCGGCGGGAACCTCGCCACGGACGCCGGCGGTCTGTGCTGCGGAAAGTACGGCGTGACCAGCGATGCCGTGCTGGGCCTCGAAGTCGTCCTGGCCGACGGCTCGTTGCTGGGCACGGGCCGCAGGACCGTCAAGGGTGTCGCCGGCTACGACCTGACCCGGCTGTTCGTGGGCAGCGAGGGCACGCTCGGGATCATCACCGGGACGACGCTGAAGCTGCGTCCGCTGCCCGCCGCGCCGGGCACGATCGTCGCCGCCTTCGACTCCGTGGCGCGGGCCGGGGATGCCGTCAACCGCGTGGTCCGGGCCGGTCTGGTGCCCTCCCTGATGGAGATCATGGACGCCACCTCGCTGCGGGCGTCCGAGGAGTACCTGCGGGCCGACCTCGGCGCGGGTGACGGCAGCGCCCTGCTGCTGTGCCAGTCGGACGCCGGCGGCGCGTCGGCCGCCGCCGAACTGGACGCCATGGACCGGCTGTTCAGGGAGGCGGGCGCCGACTGGACGCACGCCACCCGGGACCCGGCCGAGGGCGGTCTGCTGCTCCGGGCCCGCCGGGTGTCCCTCCCGGCCCTGGAGGCGCGGGGTGCCTGCATGACCGAGGACGTGGCGGTGCCCCGCACCCGGATCGCCGAACTCATGACCGGCTGCGAGAAGATCGGGGCGGAGGCGGGGCTGACCGTGGCCGTCGTCGGCCACGCGGGCGACGGCAACATGCACCCCACCGTCCTGTACGACGGGTCGTCGGCGGCGGAGTACGCCCGTGCCCGCGGCGCCTTCGACGCGATCCTCGCCCTCGCCCTGGGCCTCGGCGGCACCGTCACCGGCGAGCACGGGATCGGCAAGCTCAAGACCGAGTGGCTGGAACGGGAACTGGGCCCGGTGTCGATGCGGGTCCACCGGCAGCTGAAGGACGCCCTCGACCCCGCGGGCCTGTTCAATCCGGGTGCTCTGTTCACCCGGCGCCCGGCGGGCGGGCGCGACGCGTGATCACCCGTACGTTCCGTACCGTCGCGGGGCTGCCCGCCCCGCTGCGCGTGCTCTTCCTCACCACCCTGCTCTTCCGCGCGGGCACCATGGCCTACCCGTTCCTCGCCGCCCACCTGCTGGTGCACGAGGGGCTGAGCAAGGCCATGGCCGGGACGGTCCTCGCCTGCTTCGGTGTGGGCGCGCTCGCCGCCGACCTGGCGGCGAGCGTGCTGCTCGGCAGGGTGTCCGCCCGTGCGCTGATGCTCGGCGGTCTGGTCCTCAACGCTGCGGTCCTGATCCTCTTCCCCTTCCTGCACGGTCTGACGGCGGTCGTCGCGTTCGCCGTGGTGTGGGGCTTCGCGTACGAGATCGTCACCCCGGCCGCGTACTCGGCGACCGTCGCCGCAGCCGGTCCCGAGGAGCGGAAGGTCGCCTTCTCCTGCTACCGGCTCGCCATCAACCTCGGTATGGCGGCCGGACCCGTCGTCGGCGGGCTGCTCTTCGCCCTCGACGCGCGGCTGGTGTTCTGGGCGAACGCCGGCTGCACCCTGGCCGCGGCCGGGTACCTCGCGGCACGCTCCGGCGGAGCGGCGGCCGCTCCCCCGCCACGGCGGAACGTCCGGAAGCAGGGCGCGGTCCGCCGTACGCCGTACGAACGGGCCCGGTTCTGGACGATCTTCGGCCTCTCGCTGCCCGTCCAGCTCGCCTACTCGCTGCCCTCCGTCTTCGTCTCCACCTACGTCATCGTCGGGCTGGGCCTGCCCGGGTACTGGGCGGGCGTCGTCTTCGCCGTGAACGCGGTGGGCATCGTCCTGTTCGAGGTACCGCTCAACGTGCTCATGGCCCGGACGGGGCATCTGCCGACCCTGCTCCTCGGCTATGGACTCGCGGGCGCCGGCTTCCTGTTGATGGCGCTGTCCGGGTCGGGTCCGTCGCTCGTGCTGGCCACGCTGGTGTGGACCGCCGGGGAGATCGTCGTCTTCCCGGGGCTGCTCAGCTATGTCAGCGACCTGTCCGGCGCGGCCTCGGCGGACCGCGATCTCAGTCTCTACTCCACCGGCGTCAACATCGCCTTCATCCTGGCGCCCCACCTCGCCCTGCTGCTCTCCCGGCCCGGCGCCCCCGGTATCCCGTGGGCCGTCGCCGGCGGCGCCCTGTGCGTCGCCTGGCTGCTGCTGACCGTGGCCCGGACCAGCCCTCTCACCTGGCACAAGGAGGAACCCTCATGCACCGACGCGATCTGACCCCGTTCATCGGCGTCGAGTACACCTCAGTCACCTACGACGACCTGCGAAGCGACGATCTCTTCGCGGAGGTCGTCGACTCGGTCCATCAGCGCGACCTGGTGGTGCTGCGCGGTATCCGGCTGACCCCCGTGCAGCAGATCTCGATCGCCGCCCGCCTCGGCACCCCCGTCCCCTTCCTGCTGAGCGACTGGCGCCACCCGGAGTTCGCCGAGATCCTCGTCTCCTCCAACGAGCGCCGGAAGAACAGGCCGATCGGCGTCCCCCGTGTCGGGAACTTCTGGCACCAGGACTCGTCGTACAACGCGCGTCCGGCCGAGTACACGGTGTTGCACGGGGTGAACGTGCCCGCGGAGCACGGCCACACCCTCTTCGCCTCCGCCGCCGACGTCCACGACCGGCTGCCCGAGGAGTGGAAGACCCGCCTGGAGGGCCGCACCGGCCTGCACACCCTGACCAGGCAGCAGCGCATCGAGCCCCGTCATGTGGGCCTGTCCATCGCCGAGATGCGGGCCCTGGTCGCCCACGAGTACCCGGTGGTCGAGCATCCCGTGGTCCGCCGCGACGCGTTCACCGGCCGGCGCTTCCTGTACGCCGCCCGGGAGTACATGGACTCGGTCGTGGGCCTGGACGCCAACGGCAACGAGGAGTTCTTCGCGCTGCTCGACACCCTGGTGCGGGACCCCGCGCACGTCTACGAGCACCGCTGGACGCGCGACGACCTGCTGATCTGGAAGACCGCGACCACCTACCACCGGGCGACCGACCTTCCGGAGGGCGTCGGCCGGACCGTCCACCGCATCAGCGTCGCCGCCTGACCCCGCTCCGCCAGAAGGGTTCCCCATGGACCACGCCCACCCGCACCGGCCCGTCGGTGTGATCGTCGACGGCTACTCGATCGGCAAGTACCTGCCCGCCGCGTTCCAGCGGCTCGGCGCCGACGTCGTCCACCTCCAGTCCGCCCCGGAGTTCCTCGCCTCGGTGCCGCCGCCGGACCTCGGGCCCTACGCCGCCAACGTGGTGCACGACGGCGGCGACTGGGAGCGCACCGCGAAGGAACTCGCCGCCCACTCCCCCGTCGGCGTGCTGCCCGGGCAGGAGACCGGCGTTCCCCCGGCCGACGTCGTCGCCGAGCTGCTGGGACTGCCGGGCAACCCGGCCGCGACCTCCGCGGTGCGCCGCGACAAGTACCGGATGATCGAGGCGCTGCGGGCCGCCGGCCTCCACTGTGCCCGCCAGCTGAAGTCCGCGGACGCGGCCGAGATCGTCGCCTGGGCCGAGCGCGAGGCCGACTACCCCGTGGTGGTCAAGCCGCTCAGCTCCGCCTCCACCGACGGCGTCTCGATCTGCCGCAGCGCCGGGGAGATCCGCACGGCCGTGGCCGCCGTCCTCGGGACGTACGACATCTTCGAGCGCCGCAACACCGAGGTTCTCGCGCAGTCCTTCCTGCGGGGCCCCGAGTACATCGTGGACGTCGTCCGGGGGCCCGGCGGCGGGCGCCATGTGTGCGGGGTGTGGCGGTACGAGAAGACGGAGACCGGCGCCAAACGGATCTACGACAAGGACATCCTGCTCGACCCGGACAGCCCCGAGGTCCCCGTCCTCGTCGCCTATGTGGACCGTGTCCTCGACGCCCTCGGCATCCGCTTCGGCGCCGCCCACGCCGAGGTCGTGCTGACCCCCGAGGGTCCCGCTCTGGTGGAGGTGGGGGCCCGGCTCAACGGAGACATGGATCCCGCCGTCCACGACGCCTGCATGGACGGCAACCAGGCGGACCTGCTCGCCCTGGCCTGCGTACGGCCCGAGGAGTTCGAGCGCCGGTACGCGGGGCGCACGATGTACCGCAAGCACCGCGAGGCCCTCGTCCTGCACGGGCAGACGACCCGGGAGGGCATCGTCGAGGAGGTCGACCAGGACGTCCTCGCCCGGATCGCCGCCCTGCGCACGGTCCGGCTGGTCCTGCCCCGGCTGCGCCCCGGCGACCGGATGCGTCCGACCACCGATCTGCTCTCCAGCCCGCTGCGGGTCTTCCTGGTCGGGGACCGTCACGAGGACCTGCTCGCCGACTACCGGCAGGTCCAGGTGCTGAAGGACCAGGTCTTCCGGCTTGCCGCGCCCGGTGGGACCGCGCGCTGACGCGGCCGGCGCTCTCCCCCTGCCCCCACCACGTTCATCACGCCCGTCCGAAAGGGAGGTTGCCCCATGGGTGTGCCCACCCGGGCCGATCTGGCCGGCATCCCCGACTACATCATTCCGGGCCGGCCGCCCGGCGCGATCCTGCTCAACTCGAACGAGAACGCTCTGCCGCCGCTGCCCGCGGTGGTCGAGGCGGTCGCCGTGGCCGCCGCCGGGGGCAACCGGTACCCGCAGTGGTTCTCCGAGGACCTGGTGGCACGGCTCGCCGCCGAGCTGGGGTTTCCCGAGTCGTGGGTCGGGATCGGCTGCGGCTCGGTGAGCCTGTGCCAGCAGCTGATCCAGACGTACTGCGGCGCGGGCGACGAAGTGGTGTGCGCGTGGCGCTCGTTCGAGGCGTACCCGGTCTTCGCGCGGGTCGCCGGGGTACGCGCCCGGACCGTTCCGCTCGACTCCGGGCACCGGCACGACCTGGCCGCCATGGCGGACGCCCTCTCCCCGGCCACTCGCGTCGTCTTCGTCTGCAACCCCAACAACCCGACCGGCACCGCGGTGGGCGACCGGGAACTGCGTGCCTTCCTGGAGCGGGTCCCGAGCGACGTGCTCGTGGTACTGGACGAGGCGTACCGCGAGTTCGTCATGGACCCGGACGTGCCCGACGGCCTGCTGCTCGCCCGTGAGTACGAGAACGTGGCGGTTCTGCGGACCTTCTCCAAGGCGTACGGGCTGGCCGGCATCCGGGTCGGCTACTGCGTCGGGTCACCCGATGTCGTCTCGGCGGTGAACAAGGTGGCGGTGCCGTTCGCGGTCAGCGCCTTGGCCCAGGCGGCGGCGACGGCGGCGCTGTCCCACACCGCCGAGGTGGCCGAGCGCTGCCGGGCCGTCGCGGCGGAGCGGGAGCGCGTACGCGACCGGCTGACGGCGGCGGGCCTGTCGGTCCCCGCCTCCCAGGCGAACTTCCTCTGGCTGCCCCTGGCCGGCCGGTCGGCCGACTTCGCCGGGTTCTGCGAGGAGCACGGTGTGGTGGTCCGGCGCTTCGGCGACGAGGGAGTGCGGGTCACGGTCGGAGCGCGGGAGGACAACGACGTCTTCGTGCGGGCGGCGGAGGCGTACGCGGCCGCCGGATGACCGGCGACGGGCTCAGCCCTCCGCGGCGACGGCTCCCCGGTCCTGCGCGCCGGAGCGCCTCAGTGCGAGGGCCGCGATGTCGTCGTCGAGCCTTCCGCCGCTGTGCCGGAGCAGATCGCGGTGCAGCTGGTCGAGCAGCTCGCGGGGCTGCTCCGGGCCCTGCCGCCGCAGCCAGTCCGACAGCGGGAAGAACTGGCCGGCGTGGTCCCGGGCCTCCGACACGCCGTCCGTGTAGAGCAGCAGCTGGTCGCCCGGGGCGAAGTCGACCAGGTCGACCCAGTAGCGGTCACCGATGAGCGCCGCGAGGTTGAGGGGCGGGGAGGGGAGCGTGGGTTCCAGGACGCGGACCTTCCCGCAGTGCGCGATCAGTGGCGGGGGATGCCCGCAGTTGAGAAGTCGCATGTGGCCGCCGCCGTGCGGGACCTCGGCGAGGAGAGCGGTGGCGAAGTGCTCGGGCTGGTCCTGGGCGGTGAAGGCGGCGCTGTGGCGCGTGACGGTGGTCTCCAGGCGGTGGATGATGCCCTGGAGGTCGGGCTCGTCGTACGCGGCCTCCCGGAAGCAGCTGATCACCGCCGCGGCCGCGCCCACCGCGGACAGGCCCTTGCCCCGTACGTCACCTATGAGCAGCCGGACCCCGTGCGGTGTACCGATCGCCTCGTAGAAGTCGCCGCCGATCCGGGCCTGTTCCTGGGCCGCCAGGTACAGCGACTCGATCTCGACGTCCTCGATGCGGCGCGGCAGCGGGCGCAGCAGCACCTTCTGGGCCGCGTCGGCGACGAGCCGGACGTGGAAGAGGATGTTCTCCCGCTGAAGCCGGACATGGCTGCCGTACGCGGCCGCCAGGGTGACCGCGATGATGGCGGCCGACGTGTACTGCGTCCCCAGATCGGTGTAGAAGAAGCTGAGGACGATCATGAACACCAGGCAGAACGTCCCCAGCAGGACCGTGGGCAGCACCGGCCACATCGCGGCGGCGAGGGCGGGGGCGGCGGGCAGCAGCCGGCTGATCGCGATCTCCCTGGGCGTGGAGAACGCCAGGCCGGCGATGAGGACGGTCAGGACCACGGGTGACAGCCGGGCAGCCTGCCATCGACCGCTGTAGGCGGGACGACGGCGCCACAGCCGTGCAGACATGATCACAAAATGCATCATATCGACCTATCGGGACATACGGCACAGTAAAATCATGCGCCCGCTCACGGGAACCCGCGGCGCACGACCCCGCCCGGACGAGGCGAGCCCGTGGGACGCCCGGCCGCACAGACGCCCCAGGTCAGCCGGACAGCGACCGGGCGGGCCCCTGGCCGCTAGGGATCATCGGTGTTAAAAAGGGTCGCATGGCGAGTCGTTTCGCCCGTTTCCGACACGTACCGGCCAGGCGCCTGATCAGCAAGAGCACACGGAGCGTCGCCGGGCAGGTGTTGGTTTTCCAGGTGGCTCTGGTGGTGCTGCTCGTGGCCTGCGGCGTCTTCGCCCTCATCCTCCAGTCGGAGCGGGACACCAGTGCCGAGGCCAGGCGCCGCTCCACGGCCGTGGCCCAGACCTTCGCGCACGCGCCGGGCGTCCTGGCGGCACTGCAGGCCCCGGATCCGAGCAAGATCCTCCAGCCGCTCACCGAGGCGGCCCGCCGGGCGGCCGGAGTCGACTTCATCGTGGTCATGGACACCGACGGCATCCGGTACACGCACCCCTTGCCGGACCGGATCGGAAAGCGGTTCGTGGGCGAGATCGGGCCGTCGCTGGCGGGGAAGGTCTACGTGGAGAGCGTCGACGGTCCCCTCGGCCGCGAGGTACAGGCCACCGTCCCGATCGAGAACGCCGAGGACGAGGTGGTGGCCCTCGTGTCGGCCGGGATGAAGGTCAAGAACGTCGAGAGCCAGTTGACCCGGCAGCTGCCGATCATCCTGGGCGCCGGGGCCGGAGCGCTCGTGTTGTCCATCGGTGTGACCGCGCTGGTGGGCAGGCGGCTGCGACGGCAGACGCACAGCCTGGCACCGGACGAGATGACCGTGATGTACGAGCACCACGACACGGTCCTGCACTCCGTTCGGGAAGGAGTGCTGATCGTGGCCGCCGACGGGCGCCTGGTACTGGCGAACGACGAGGCCAGACGACTGCTGGAGCTTCCCCCGGACGTCGAGGGACGGCTCGTCACCGAACTGCGGGGCCTCGATCCCGACATGAAGACGCTGCTCGCGTCCGGGCGCGAGGCCACCGACGAGGTGCACCTCGCGGGAGAGCGGCTGCTCGCGGTCAACCAGCGGCCCACGGATCGCGACGGAGGTCCCGAGGGAACGGTGGTGACACTGCGCGACTCCACCGAGCTACAGGCCCTGACCGGCAGGGCGGAGGTGGCCCGGGAACGGCTGAGGCTGCTGTACGACGCCGGACTCAACATCGGGACCACCCTGGACGTGCTGCGCACCGCCGACGAGTTGGCGCGCGTCCCCGTTCCGCGCTTCGCGGACTTCGTCACCGTGGACCTGGCCGACGCCGTCCTGCACGGCGAGGAGCCGGCCCCCACGGCGACGGACATGCGCCGCGCGGCCGTGGCCGGCATCCGGGAGGACCATCCGCTCTCCGCGCAGGGCCGGCTGTTCGACTACCTGCCCACCACACCCCAGGCGCGCGGCTACGGCAGCGGCCGCTCCCAGCTGGTGAGCGATCTGCCGACCGCCACGGGCTGGCGCGTGCAGGACCCGGAGCGTGCCACGGCGATCATCGACTACGGCATCCGTTCCCTGATCACCGCCCCCATCCGGGCCCGTGGTGTCGTGCTGGGCATGGCCAACTTCTGGCGCGCGCAACACCATGAGCGCTTCAACGAGGACGACCTCTCGCTGGCGGAGGAGCTGGTGGCCCGGGCCGCGACGAGCATCGACAACGCACGCCGCTACACCCGCGAGCACACCCTGGCGGTCACCCTCCAGCGCAGCCTGCTGCCGCAGGCCGTGCCCGAGCAGAACGCCCTCGACATCGCCTACCGCTACCTCCCCGCCCAGTCGGGCGTGGGCGGGGACTGGTTCGACGTGATTCCCCTGCCGGGGAGCCGGGTGGCGCTGGCCGTCGGCGACGTGGTCGGCCACGGCCTGCACGCCGCCGCCACGATGGGACGGCTGCGGACCGCGGTGCACAACTTCTCCGCCCTCGATCTGCCACCCGACGAGCTGCTGAGCCATCTGGACGACCTGGTCGGGAGCATCGACCAGCACGAGGCGGCGGAGAGCGCGGCGGGCGTCGTGGGCGCCACCTGCCTGTACGGGATCTACGACCCCGTGACGCGCCGCTACGTCATGGCGCGCGCCGGGCATCTGGCGCCCGCGCTGGTCCACCCCGACGGAAGCGTCACCTTCCCGGACGTGCCGGCCGGTCCGCCCCTGGGCCTGGGCGGCCTGCCGTTCCAGACGGCGGAGCTGTGCCTCGCGGAGGGAACCCAGCTCGTCCTGTACACCGACGGCCTCATCGAGGACCGCAGGCGCGACCTGGACGTGGGCATGGAGCTGCTGCGCGCCGCGCTCACGGACCACCCCGGCCGACCGCCCGAGGAGACCTGCCGGGACGTCCTGGACAGCCTGCTCCCCGAGCGCCCCAAGGACGACGTCGCCCTCCTGGTCGCCCGCACGCGGGAACTGCCGCCCGACCGGATCGCCGACTGGGACGTACCACCGGACCCGGCCGCGGTCTCGGGGATGCGCGACGCCGTGTCCCGAAGGCTCGACGCGTGGGGCCTGTCGGAGTTCGGCTTCACCATGGAACTCATCCTGAGCGAGCTCATCACCAACGCCATCCGCTACGGCGCCGGGCCGATCCATGTGCGGCTGATCCGCGACCGCAGGCTGATCTGCGAGGTCGCCGACGGCAGCAGCACCTCACCGCACCTGCGGTACGCCGCGACGACGGACGAGGGAGGCCGCGGCCTGTTCCTGGTGTCCCAGATGGCCGAGCGCTGGGGCACCCGGTACACCCCGCAGGGCAAGGTGATCTGGGCCGAACAGGCCCTGCCCGACGTCCTCCAGCAGCCCGCCCCGGCACCGGCCCACGCGGACCCGCCCCCGAACGAAGAGGCGGCGGGCCCGGACAATCCGGCCTGACGGCGGCGGCGCACGGGACCGGCAGCGCGCTGTCCGACCCGCCGAACGCTCCGGCTCACTCGCGTACACCGTGTCCCGCACCCCGGGCCGGGCCGGCCGTGGTTACTTGGGGGCATGCTCAGCGGAGTGCGCGCCCGTGTTCTGCCGGCCTCCCAGCGCCGCTCGCTGGAGGAACTGGCCCAGGATCTGGACCTGTCGTCCGGGGACACCACGTCCAAGCGTTCGGCCTTCTGGACCATGCTGACGCTGTCGTCGGTCATCGCGGCCGCCGGCGTGCTCACGGACTCGACGGCCACCGTGATCGGCGCGATGATCATCGCGCCGCTGTCCACGCCGATCATGGGCATCGCCCTGGGCTCGGTGCAGCGCCGCCGCAACGGATCGGTCAGGATCGTCCTCCTCGCCTGCCTGCTGGTGATCGTGATCGGGACGGTCTTCTCGACGGTGCTCCCCGGCGACTACGACCTGCTCTCCAACAGCCAGATCTCGGGACGTACGTCGCCGGGCCTGATGGACCTGATCGCCGCCCTGGCCACGGGCTTCGCCGGCGCGGTGGCGCTCGCCCGACGGGACGTCGCCGCCGTGCTGCCCGGAGTCGCCATCGCGATCTCCCTCGTTCCGCCCCTGGTGGTCACCGGAGTGTGCCTGGGCCGGCTGTCGGGATGGCTCGCGCTGGGGGCGCTGATGCTGTTCGTGTCCAACGTCTTCGCGCTGGTCTTCGGCGGCATGGTGGTCTTCGCCGCCCTCGGCTACGGCACCCGGGACGACAGGGCGGCCGGGCGGCCCGCCCGCCGGGCCTACGCCGCCATGGCCCTGCTCTTCACCGTGGTGGTTGTGCCGCTGACGGCCAACACCGTCCTCACTCTCCTGCTCGACGCCTGGACCGACCGGACCAAGGACGCGGCCCGGGAGTGGCTCGCCGACGAGCAAGGCGCCTCCGTCACGAGTGTCGACGCGGAGTCCCGGACCATGTACGTCCATGTGCGCGCTCCCGGAGACCTTCCCCCGGTGGAGCCGCTGCTCGACCGGCTCGACGGACAGATCCCGGACGGGATCCCCGTCGTGGTGGACGCCTCGCGCGGCCGGCGCATCGATGCCGGCCGGGTCGGCGACTGAACGGTCCGGGTCGTACGGGATTCGCCGGGCGGACCGTCAGGCAGTGGCGGTGTCGGCCGGGGAGTCGGCGGGCGGTGCGGGGGCGTCGTCCAGGAATTCGCGGATCGCGAAGCCCGCGAGCGTGATCACCGCGGTCCACACCACCACTGCCGTGGTCGGGTAGGTCCAGGTGAACAGGACGATCGCCGCGACCAGCAGGATGGCGATCCCGATCCAGCGCTTGAAACGGTGGACGAACCGCCCGACCGCACCCGTGCGGAAGCCCGCCGACGTCGCCACGTCGCGCAGGGCGCCGATGCTCCTGCGGCAGCCCGTACGTGTGAGAACGGCGATCCGGGACGGGCCCGCGAGGAAGGCTCCGGCGGCGGTGAACAGGGCGACCGCGGCGAGTGCCCGCACGCCGGCCCGCAGGAACCTGACCAGCGCGTCGTACACGGCTCCCGCGGCCGCCTGGGAGGTACCGGGCGGCAGCCGGTCGAGGTAGACGTCACGGGCGACGGTGAGCGCGATACCCAAGACCAGCATGGCGACGAACACGGCCAGGGCCGCCCCGATCAACGCGTGCCGGCGGTTGAACGCCACGTAGACTCCGGCGGCCGCGACCAGGAGCGCGATGACGGGCAGCCAGCCGCCGAGGAGCTCCAGCACTCTCATGTAGGTCTTGATCTCGCCGATGTCCTCGGACGCGAACACCACGAAGTTCGTGTGGACCTCAGGGATCTTCGCGGCCGGTGTGAGGCCGGCGTCGACCAGCCGGTCCTTGACCCTGGCGACGATCGGCCCGATGTCGATGACGACCTGGTTGTCCTTCAGCTTGACCGCGCCCTCGCCCTCGCCGGTCAGCGCCTCGTCCAGCGCCGCGTGCGCCCGGCGGTTGGCGTCGACCCAGACCGTCTGGAAGGCGCTGCTGGTGACCACCCGGTGCACCGTGTTGGCGACCAGCTGGTTGAGGCCGCTCTCGATCGGGCCGTCCAGGTTCTTCAGCAGGTCGGCGGCCCGCGGGGGCACGCCCTGCGCCGATGCCGCGTCCGTCAGCTGCTGGACCAGCGCGTCCACGTCGACGCGCTCCAGTACGGCGGAGGTGACCCGGTTGGTGACCGCCTCCTGCACATCGGGATTGCTCGCCAGTGGCCCGACGGTCGCGACGTAGCGGTCCGTGTCCTGCACGATGCTGTTCGCCCACACCGCGACGACGGACAGCAGCGACAACAGCGCGGCGAGAAGGATCAGCAGGCCGGCGCCCAGCGACCGGAACGGGTGGTGCCGCGGCGGCCCGACGACCTCCAGTGCGGCCACCCGGCTGCGCAGTGCCTCCAACTCGCCGCGTTCCTGGCCCGAGAGCCGTCCGTCACCGCTGTCGCTCATGGTCACCAGCAGATGCGCGCGGCCCCCGACGCGCCACATGGGCGGACCAGGCGGGTGAACGGCGTTCGGAGGTGCGAAGGGCACGCCCCGATGCTGCAATTGAGGTGCGCGCCCCGACGCCGAGGCGGGCGGGTCACCGGGGGCAGCCGCGAGCACGAGTACGAGCATCAGAGGCGACACCGTGAGCGACGAATTCGACGAAGTGGGCCCGATCGACTACCTGGTCGTGGAGTTCCCCGGCAACCGGATGACAGGCGAGGGCTTCCCCCTCCTGCTCGATCTCGTGGACCGCGGTCTCATTCGGATCATGGACCTGGTGTTCGTCAGAAAGGACGAGGACGGATCCGTGACCGGCATGGAGATCGCCGATCTCACCGGCGACGGCGCGCTCGACCTGGCCGTCTTCGAGGGCGCGTCGTCGGGTCTGCTGGGCCAGGACGACATCGACGAGGCCGGCACCGCGCTGGAACCCGGCAGTTCCGCCGGGATCCTGATCTACGAGAACCTGTGGGCCGCGCCCTTCGCCGCGGCCCTGCGCCGTGGTGGTGCCAGGTTGGTCGCTTCCGGGCGGATCCCGGTGCCCGACCTCGTCGCCGCCCTCGACGCGACCGACGCCGCCGGCTGACCCCGGGTGATCAGTTGAAGGGGTCGAGGGTGAGGTGGGCCTGGCCCGGATTGCCGTCGTGCACGAGGGACTCGTGATGGCCCACGTCGTCGAAGGCGAACGCGTACGCCTTCCCGTCGGCCATCTGTGCGTGGATCTTGCGGGCGTAGTGGTTGGTGACGCCGTCCTTGTAGAAGGCGTCGGCGCTGGAGTCGGGCTGGTCGGGGTTGACCAGCAGCGTGGAGCGGTTGAACCCGGCGCACAGTGTGCGCGAGATCGGGCCGCGTACCAGGTCGTTCGGTGCGTCGAGCTTCCTGTGGCAGCCGAAGACGGAGGAGGCGTCCGGCTTCTCGAAGCGGGTGACCACGGTGCCGGCGGCGTCGGTGAAGTTCATGACGCCGCCGGTGACCCGGCCGAAGTACCGGGTGCCGGGCTGGTCGGCGAACGGCGTGATGGTCAGCGTGGCGGTGGAGTACTTCTGCCAGACGCGGTTGACGTAGTCGTCCATCACCGAAGCGGGCAGCGCGCCGGTCTCCAGTCCGTACAGCGGCGACAGGGCGCGCAGGACCGTGCCGTCGGGGCGGGTCTGGATCAGGTTGGCCCAGCCTCCGGGTTGTCCCCTGAGGGCGTTGAAGAAGCCGTTGTACCCGCCCGCCCTGAGCCGGCCGGTGCTTGCGGTGCTGCCGTCCGCTCGCCGCACTCCGACCGAGTACGGCGCGGAGAACATGTCGACCTGCGTGCTGTTGATCCACAGGCCGGCGTCGTTCAGCGTGTACTCCGACCAGTTGAACAGGATGTTCCGGTTCGGGTCGGTGGGGTTCTGCACGGCGGGTTGGACCAGGCCGCCGGTGGTGAGCCTGAACACCAGCTTCTGGCCGTAGGAGAAGTACACCCGCCCGGAGAACTTCGGCATGCGGATCGTCGTGGACTGCCCCGCCGCCGGGCCCGGGATCGCGGCGTCCGGCGCGGGGGTCGGCGGGTTCCCGCCCGTCGGCCAGGGGTGGAACGTGCCGTTGGCGTCGCCCCACCCCTGCCGTCCGGTCGTCAGTTCGGTGCCGAGGTTGTAGATGTACACCTGCTCGCCGCGGGACGAGTTGTTCGTGATCTTCAGCGGGATGGTCGCCGGGACGGCCGCGTGGGCCGGCGTGTCCGCTCCGGTCGCGAGCAGTGTGCCGACGAGGACCGTGGCGAGGGCCGACCCCACGGCCGCGGCCCGGCGTTCGAGTGTTCGTAACATGCTCTGTCTCCGTTCGACGATGGCCGATCGAGAAGGTTCTGAGAGCGCTCTCAGCGTTGCGCGCTGGTATGGACCTGTCAATGAACGGAGCGAATGTCGCCCGCGCGTCGGCCATGGCCCCGCACCGGGCCGGCCACGGAGCCCGTTCGGACCGCCGGCCGTGGCAACGTCCGGGCGGATACCGTGGCAGGCCCTGCGACAGGGCCGCATGCCCGGCCGAAAGAGGGTGCTCGCGGATGGAGCCGCACACGAGGGGCCGCCCCAGGGGCCTGTTCGTCGGCCTGTGCACGCTGGATGTCGTCCAGCTCGTGGATCACGTACCGGCCCCCGACGAGAAACTGACGGCTTGTCAGCAGGTCGTGGCGGCCGGCGGTCCGGCGACGAACGCGGCCGTGGCCTTCGCCCACCTGGGCGGCGCGGCGTCGCTGCTCACCGCGATCGGTTCCCATCCCCTGGGACAGGCGATCACCGCGGACCTGGACCGGGCGGGCGTGAGCGTGTCCGACCTGGCAGCGGACTCGGTCCAGCCGCCTGCCGTGTCCTGCGCCCTGGTCACCGCGTCCAGCGGAGAACGCGCCGTCGCCTCGACCAATGCCACGGGGCACCGGCTCACTGCGCCCGACGATCTCGACACGTGGCTGGCAGCCTGCGACATCGTCGAGTTCGACGGCCACCACAGGGAGCTGGCTCAGGCCACCGCCCGGGCCGCGCGGGCCGCCGGTCGCCGGACGGTGCTCGACGGGGGCAGCTGGAAGCCGGGTACGGAGAACCTGCTGCCGTCGATCGACGTGGCCGTCTGCTCGGCCGACTTCCGCCCACCGGGCACGGACACCGCGACGGACACCCTGCGGTTCCTGCGGGACCACGGGGTCGTGTGGTCAGCCGTCAGCCGCGGAGGACACCCCATCATGTGGGCGGGCCCCGACGGCGCCGGGACCGTGGAGGTGCCCCCCGTTCGGGTCGCGGACACGCTGGGCGCGGGTGACGTCCTGCACGGCGCGCTCACCCACCACCTCGCCGGACAGCGGCAGCTGACCGCACACGGCTTCGCCGAGGCCCTGCGTGCCGCGGCCACGGTGGCCTCGCGGGCGTGTGCCTCGTTCGGCACCCGGGCCTGGATGCGGGACGGGTGACGGCGTCGCGTACGAGCGGCGACGCCCTGGTACGGCATCCGCCACAGCGGCAGTCGTGGGTGCGGGCGCGCAGTCACAGCGGACATGCAGCGGGCCGGGCCGAGTGCTGCAATGGCCACAGGAGCTGTTCCTCCGGCTGTGCCCCTTCCACACGGCGCACGGATCACAGGGGAGATGAGTGACATGCCAGGACTCCTGCGCGGGGTCGCCCGCACGGCCGTCATCTCGGGGACGGCCACGGCGGTGTCCAACCGCGTCTCACGGCGGCAGGCGGGCCGGTGGGCCGAGCAGGACCGCGAACAGCAGCTCGCCCACCAGCAGGAAGCCCCGCCGCCCGCGACCGCCGCGGCGCAGCCGGTCGCCGACGAGATGACCACCAAGATCGACCAGTTGAAGCAACTGGGTGACCTCAAGGCCCAGGGAGTACTCACCGACGAGGAGTTCGAGGCCCAGAAGCGCCGGATCCTCGGCTGACCCGGAGGGAACGGGTGGTGCACGAGCCGCGGCCTCCGACCGCCCCCGGTACGCAGCCGGCAGAGGCCGACCGGCTGCGTGACCTCCTGCGCAGCCCGGCCTACCAGAGGGCGCTCGTCTTCTCCGCGCTCATCGGCGTCCCGGTCTCCCTCGCCGCGTTCTGGTTTCTCGCGGGCCTGCATGAACTGGAGCACCTGGTGTGGGCCGACCTGCCCGCGGGGCTGGGGTGGGACACCCCTCCGTGGTGGTGGCCGTTGCCGCTGCTGACGCTCGCCGGCATCGCCGTCGGCCTTGTGGTCCGGCACCTGCCGGGCGCCGGCGGCCACGTCCCCGCTGCCGGTCTGCACTCCCCGGGTCTGCCCCTGGCCGCCCTGCCGGGAGTTGTCCTCGCGGCCTTGGCCAGCCTGCCGCTGGGCGCCGCCCTCGGCCCCGAAGCCCCGCTGATCGCACTCGGTGGCGGTCTGGCCCTGCTCTTCGCACGGCTCGCCCGTGCCCCGGTCACGTCGCAGAGCACCGCTCTCGTCGAAGCGGCCGGTGCCGCGGCGGCCCTCCCGGCGATCTTCGGCAATCCGCTGGTCGGAGCGGTGATCCTCATCGAGGTGGCCGGAGTGGGCGGGCCGCGACTGTTCGCCGTGATGCTGCCGGCGCTCCTGTCCAGCGGGATCGGCTCGCTTGTCTTCACCGGGTTCGGCCGCTGGACCGGCCTCTCCACCGGCGACCTCTCGCTCACTCTGGGGGTGCCGTCGCCCCGCCTCGACGCCGGGGACGTGTTCTGGTCGGTGCCCATCGCCGTCGCGCTCGGGCTCGTCCTGCACCTGGTCCTCGGCACCGGGCGCCTGACCGCGGTGTTCGTCTCGAGACGACCTGTCGCCCGTACGACGGTCTGCGCGCTGGCCGCCGGTGTGTGCGCCGCGGTGTACTCGCTGGCTGCCGACCGGTCGCCGACGGACGTGGCGTCGTCCGGTCAGGCGACGCTGGCCCAGCTGGCCGATGACCCCCATGCCTGGGGCGTCGGTGCCCTGGTCGCCGTCCTGCTGTGCAAGGCCGCGGCGTACGCGCTGTGCCTGGGCAGTCTGCGCGGCGGCCCCGTCTTCCCCGCGCTGTTCCTGGGGGGCGCGGTGGGTGTTCTGCTGGCGCCGCTTCCCGGGCTGGGAGTCGTGCCGGGACTGGCGGCGGGCATGGCCGCGGCGGCCGCGGCAGCGCTCCGCCTGCCGGTGAGCAGTGCGGTGCTGGTCGTCCTGGTCATGGGGAGCGCCGAGATGACCCCCGTGGTGATCATCGCGGCGGTCGTGGGGTTCGCGACGGCCCAGCTGCTGCCGCCCGGCCGTACCGTGCCGCCGCTGGGCCAACACGCCGGGGCACCGGCCGACTCGACGCCCGAGGCGCCGAGCGGGCCTCCTGAGCGCGGCTGACCGACCGGGGCCGCGACCGGGCCCCTCCACCGCCGCGCGGACCTGCCGCCGCGGACGCCGGGGTGCGTGCCCCGGCCGGGCGGCCGACAGTGGAAACGGGGGCCCGCGCCGAAGGAGCTCCCATTACGGATCTCCGACACCACCCCCTACCAAGGGCGTCCCGCCCCCC
>NZ_JBHVGZ010000040.1:0-32221 GCF_042800355.1 Streptomyces sp. NPDC057623 | reverse complement strand
GTGGACGGGGGGGGGCGGTCCTCGGTGGGGTGACCAACGGGGGAATGGGGAGCCCGAGAAGAAGGAGCTCACATGACGGATCGCCAACACCGCACCGCGCTGGGCGCGCCCGGCCCGCCCGCCCCTGCGTCGCTCCCCGCCCGGCCGGGCCGTCGGTCGCGATGAGCGCGCACCCGCGTCCCGCGTCGGCCCCCTCCCCGCCCCCGCGGCGCATGTCCGAGGCAGCCTTCCGGGCCCTGTACCGCCGGCTGCGTGAGCAGGCGCCGACCGGCACGGCCCGCCGCCACGGAGCACTGGGTCTGCTCACGCCCGAGCGTGTCGTGGCCGCGGCCGGCGAGGTCCGTACCGGACGTACCGTCTCGCTCGCCGCCCCCATCGAAGTCGCGCCGGGCCCCGACAATCCCGAGCCCGCCGTCCACCGGATGATCGCGCCGACGCGCCAGGAGTCCACCGCCCACGGGCTGCACTTCGCCCGCGACCGATTCGCCATGAACGTGCACGGCGACGCCGACAGCCACGTCGACGCGCTCTGCCACGTGATGTTCGACGGCGAACTCTACGGCGGTGTCCCGGCGAGCACGGTGACACCGGACCACGCCGGCGCGCTGACCCTGGACCTGGTGCGGGACGGCGTCGTCGGACGCGGTGTGCTGCTCGACGTCCCCCGGCTGCGGGGCGTGCCGTGGCTGGAGCCCGGCGACCAGGTGACCGCCGAGGACCTGGAGGCGGCCGAGGCCGCCCAGGGCGTCACGGCCGGGCCGGGCGATCTGCTGTTGGTGCGCGTGGGACACCGCCGCCGACGCCGCAGCCTCGGTGCCTGGGACCCGGCCCAGGCCCGGGCGGGCCTGCACCCGGAGGCGATGCGCTTCCCGGCCGAACGCGGTGTGGCCGTCCTCGGATCGGACGGCAACAACGACACGGCACCCAGTGCGGTGCCGGGTGTCGACTATCCCGTGCATGTCCTGGCCGTGAACGCCATGGGAGTGCACCTGCTGGACTACCTGGACCTCGAAGCGCTGGCGGAGGTCTGCTCGCAGTCGGCCCGCTGGCACTTCCTGTGCGTGGTCGCCCCCCTGCGGCTTCCGTCGGCGACGGGCTCTCCGGTGAACCCCGTCGCCGTCCTGTGAACTGCCGGAACTCCGTTGCGGATGCTGCATCTGTGGCGTCCGTATACGTTCGAAGTGGGGACTTCCTCGTTTCCGGGTCACCGCCGGGGCGGGAGCCCGACCCCCAGCAAGGACGGTGACCGTCATGGGCGACTTCCCCCAGTACGACGTCATCATCATCGGCACCGGTGCCGGCGGCGGAACGCTCGCCCACCGGCTCGCCCCGTCGGGCAGGCGGGTCCTGATCCTGGAACGCGGTGACTACCTGCCGCGCGAGCGCGACAACTGGGACTCCACGGCCGTGTTCGTCAAGGCCAAGTACCGGGCCCCGGAGTTCTGGCTCGACAAGCACGGCGACGAGTTCCCGCCCGAGGTCAACTACTACGTCGGCGGCAACACCAAGTTCTACGGCGCGGCCCTGTTCCGGCTGCGGCCGGAGGATTTCGGGGAGATACGCCACCACGGCGGCCTGTCCCCCGCCTGGCCGATCCGTTACGAGGACCTGGAGCCGTACTACACCCAGGCGGAACACCTCTACCGGGTGCACGGCCGGCACGGCGAGGACCCCTGGGAAGGCCCGTGCAGCGCCCAGTACGCCCATCCGCCGGTCGAACACGAGCCGCGCATCCAGCAGTTGAGCGACGACCTGGAGAAGCAGGGCCTGCACCCCTTCCACCTGCCCATCGGAGTCGACCTCACCCAGGACGCGAACGGCGGGGCCACCCACCTGAGCGCCTGCATCCGCTGCAACCGGGTCGACGGGTTCCCGTGCCTGGTCCGGGGCAAGTCCGACGCCCAAGTGGTCTGCGTCGAACCGGCCTTGCGGCATCCGAACGTGGAAATGATCACAGGCGCCCGGGTGACGCGCCTCGACACCGACCCGACGGGGCGCAGTGTCACCGCGGTCGTCGCCCGGCTCGCGGACGGCCAGGAGGCACGCTTCTCGGCGGACATCGTGGTCGTGGCCTGCGGAGCGGTCAACTCCGCCGCGCTTCTGCTCTCCTCTGCGGGCGACCGGCATCCGGACGGGCTGGCGAACGGCTCGGGCGTCGTCGGCCGCCACTACATGCGGCACAACAACCTCGCCCTGATGGCCGTGTCGAAGGAGCCCAACGACACACAGTTCCAGAAGACGCTGGCGCTGCACGACTGGTACCTGGGCGCGGACGACTGGGACTATCCGCTCGGCGGCATCCAGATGCTCGGCAAGTCGGACGCCGAACAGATCCACGGCGAGGCCCCGCGCTGGGCCGGGGCGGCGGTGCCCGACATGCCGTTCGAGGTGCTGGCCCACCATGCCGTCGACTTCTGGCTGTGCGGGGAGGACCTGCCGCGGCCCGACAACCGGGTCACGCTGGACGGCGACGGCCGCATCCACCTCACGCTCGACGAGAACAACAACATCGCCGGACTCGGGCGACTGCGGCACAAGCTCCAGCACCTGCTCGGCCATCTGGGCATGCACGAGCACCACCTGCTGTCGCACAGCATCTACCTGCACAAGGGAATGCCCATCGGTGCCACCGCGCACCAGGCGGGCACGGTGCGGTTCGGCACCGACCCGGCGTCCTCCGCCCTGGACGTCCACTGCAGGGCGCACGACGTCGACAACCTGTACGTGGTCGACACGAGCTTCTTCCCGAGCATCGGAGCGGTCAACCCGTCCCTGACGGCCATGGCGAACGCCCTGCGGGTCGGCGATCACCTCGTGGAGCGGCTGGGCTGACCGGGGGGCCGGCCGGGCTCGGGCGCCCCGCCTTCGAGCGGGCTAAGGTCCTGCGCCGGTCGGCGCAACGCCGACGCGTGCCGCGCACCGTCCGCCGCCCCCGGTGATTGGGTGGCGCCCTGACCTCCGGGCAGCGGCCCGGGCGACCCGCCACGCAGGAGACAGTGACCGTGACTTCCCCCGAGGGCGCGCCCCACAACGTGATCCCCGTCCCTCTGCTCAAGGGCCAGAAGGCCCTGGTCACCGGGGCGAACTCCGGCATCGGCCGGGCGACGGCCGTGGCCATGGGCCGGGCCGGGGCCGACGTGGTCGTGAACTACGTGGCCGGCGCCGAGGAAGCCGAGAAGGTGGTCGAGGAGATCAAGTCCTTCGGGGTGCGGGCGGCGGCCTACGAGGCGGACGTCTCCGACGAGGAGCAGGTCGTCGCGATGACGAACCGGATGGTCGAGGAGTTCGGCACGATCGACATCCTGGTCGCCAACGCCGGGCTGCAGCGCGACGCCGCGTTCACCGAGATGACGCTCGCCCAGTGGCGCAAGGTCCTGGACGTCAACCTCACCGGGCAGTTCCTCTGCGCCCGGGAGGCCACCAGGGAGTTCCTGCGGCGGGGCGTCGTCCCCGAGGTGTCCCGCGCGGCCGGCAAGATCATCTGCATGAGCTCCGTGCACCAGGTCATCCCGTGGGCCGGGCACGTCAACTACGCCTCCTCCAAGGGCGGCGTGCAGATGATGATGGAGACGCTCGCCCAGGAACTCGCGCCGAAGAAGATCCGCGTGAACGCCATCGCCCCGGGCGCCATCAAGACTCCCATCAACACCAGCGCCTGGGACACGCCCGAGGCCCGAGAGGAGCTCCTCAAGCTGATTCCCTACGACCGCGTCGGCGACCCGGAGGACATCGCGCACGCGGCGGTGGGCCTGGCCTCCGACCTCATGGACTACGTGGTGGGCACCACGCTCTTCGTGGACGGCGGGATGACCCTCTTCCCCGGTTTCGCCACCGGCGGCTGACACCACCCCGCGCCACGGCCCCCGGACGGAACTCGGATGCACACCACCCTCCACCTGCTGGCGGACGCGCCGGCGCAGCTGCTGCCGGCCAGGTCCCTGATGGCCTTCACCCTGGCGTCCCACATCATCCTGGTGCCCCTGGGGGTGGCACTGCCGCTGATCACGCTCATCCTGCACGGTTACGGGCTGCGCCACGGGGACCGGACGGCCCTGCTGCTGGCGCGCCGCTGGTCGGCGGTCATGGCGGTCCAGTTCGCGATCGGCGTGGTCACGGGCACCGTGCTGTCCTTCGAGTTCGGGCTGCTCTGGCCGGGGCTGATGGGCAGATGGGGCGATGTCTTCGGGATCGGGTTCGGCGTCGAGGCGTGGGCCTTCTTCCTGGAGGCCGTCCTCATCGCCATCTACCTCTACGGCTGGCGGCGGCTGCCCGCCCGCACCCACTTCCTGCTCGCCCTGCCCCTGCCCGCCACGGCACTGCTCGGCGCCTTCGGGATCCTGGCCGCCAATTCCTGGATGAACACCCCGCGCGGCTTCCGCCTCGACTCCGCGGGCGACCCCGTCGACGTGAACCTCTGGAAGGCGATCTTCACGCCGATGTTCGGCCCGCAGTACTGGCACTTCGTCGTGGCGATGCTCGTGACGGCGGGCTACGTGGTGGCCGGCGTCTACGCCGTCGGCTGGCTGCGCGGTCGCCGGGACCACTACCACCGGCTCGGTTTCACGATCCCCTTCACGGTCGCCGCGGTGTGCACGCCGGTGCAGTTCGTGCTGGGTGACTCCATCGCCCGGCAGGTCTTCCACGAGCAGCCGGTGAAGTTCGCCGCCATGGAGATCGTCTGGGACACCGACACCCACGTACCGGAGTACCTGTTCGGCCGGCTGCATCCGGACGGAAGCGTCTCCGGCGGTATCAGGATCCCGCAGCTCGACTCCGTTCTCGCCGGTTTCAGCCCGGACACCAGGGTGACCGGGCTGACCTCCGTTCCCGCGGACCAGCGGCCGAACGCCACCCAGGCGACCATCGCCCACTGGGCCTTCGACATCATGGTCGGGATCGGCAGCCTGCTCGTGGTGCTCGCCCTCCTGTACGGCCTGGTCTGGTGGCGACGGCGCCGGCTGCCCGCCTCCCCGTGGTTCTACCGGTGCGCCGCCGTGGCCGGCGTCGCCTCCGTCGTCGCGGTCGAGTGCGGCTGGATCACCACCGAGGTGGGCCGCCAGCCGTGGATCGTCTACGAGAACATGCGGGTCGCCGAAGCCGTCACCTCGGCCCGGTCCACCAGTCTGTGGATCATGTTCGGCCTGGTGGTCGCGGTGTACGTGTTCATCTTCGGTTCGTTCCTCGTCGTCCTGCTGCGGATGCGCACCCGCTGGCGGCTCGCCGACCAGGAGGACAGAGCGGCGGCCGGGGCCCGGACAGCACCGGAGCCACCCGAGACGGGCACACCCTACGGACCGCGCCCCACGGTGCCGTCCGGTGAGGACCGGCCATGATGGCCGACGTCATCGCCGTCGTCCTGCTGCTCGCGATCACCGCCTACGCCTGCGCCGGCGGCACCGACTACGGTGCCGGATTCTGGGACCTGACCGCCGGAGGGGCGGAGCGCGGCAAGCGGCCCCGGTGGCTGATCGACCACGCGATGGCTCCGGTGTGGGAGGTCAACAACGTCTGGCTGATCTTCGTACTCGTCATCATGTGGACCGGCTTTCCCGTCCTCTTCCAGCAGCTGTTCCAGTCGATGTGGCTGCCGCTCACGCTGGCCGCCGTGGGTACCGTGCTGCGCGGTGCGGGCTTCGCGCTGCGCAAGCCCGCCCGGCGGCCGGCCGGACGGCGCCTGTACGGCGCGGTGTTCGCCGTCGCCTCGCTCCTGACGCCGTACTTTCTCGGCGCCGCGGCCGGCGGAGTGGCGTCGGGCCGTGTGAGCGCCGACACGAAGCCCTCGGAGCAGGCCTGGGCCCACCCCACCCCGGTGCTGTTCGGTCTGCTCGCCGTGGCGACCACCGCCCTGCTGGGGGCGGTGTTCCTGGCCGCGGACGCCCGGCGCTTCGGCGCGTCGGATCTGGACGGCTACTTCCGGCGGCGGGCACTGGCCGCGCTGGGCGCCGTCGCCGCGCTCGCCATGATCACTCTGGTCGTCGCGCACGACGACGCGGCGCACGTGTGGCACGGGCTCACGCACGGAGTGGGGCTCGTCTTCGTGGTCGTGGCAGCTGTGAGCACCCTCGCCACCGCCTGGCTGCTGCTGCGCCCGTCCGGCGGCTGGTCCCGGGTCACGGCGGTCGGCGTGGTCGCGTCCGCCGTCATCGCCTGGGGCATGGCGCAGCGCCCGTATCTCGTCCCGACCTCGCTGACCGTCGCCGAGGGGGCGGGCGCGGACACCACCCTGCGTTGGCTGGGCCTGGTCACCCTTGTCGCCGTCGTGCTCGTCATGCCCGCGGTCGTCCTGCTCTACTGGCTGGACACGCACGGCGAGCTGGAGGGCCTCACCGACGCCGATCTGCGGCGCGGGGCCGGTGACGAGGGCTGAGTCCCGTGTCAGGTCCGGTCGAGAGCCGCGTTCAGGGTGACGGCCGCGTCGATGAGAGCGAGGTGGGTGAAGGCCTGGGGGAAGTTGCCCAGCTGACGGCCCGTCGGGGCGATCTCCTCCGAGTACAGGCCCAGATGGTTGGCGTACCCCATCATCTTCTCGAACACCAGCCGCGCCCTGTCGGTCCGTCCCGCGCGGGCCAGGGCGTCGACGTACATGAAGGTGCACAACGAGAAGGTGCCTTCCGAGCCGAGCAGGCCGTCGGGTGAGGCCTCGGGGTTGTAGCGGTAGACCAGGCTGTCGCTGACCAGTTCCTGTTCCATGCCGCCGAGGGTCGCCTGCCACATCGGGTCCTCGGGGGTGATGAACCCGACCGTGGACATGCGCAGCAGCGAGGAGTCGAGGACATCGCTGCCGTAGTGCTGGACGAAGGCCTGACGTCCCTCGCTCCAGCCCTTGGCCATGACCTGCTCGTAGCAGTCGTCCCGCGCCCTGCGCCAGCGTTCGGCGGCGGCGGGCCTGCCGTTCGATTCGCAGAGCCGCAGGGCGCGGTCGAAGGCCACCCAGGACATGACGCGGCCGTACGTGAAGTCCTGCCGCCCGCCGCGGGTCTCCCACAGGCCCTCCTCCGCCTGGTCCCAGTGGTCGACCAGCCAGTCGAGGTTCGTCAGCAGCGCGTTCCATCCGTGGTGCCCCAACTGGAGGCCGTGCCGGTGTGCGAAGTAGATGCTGTCCAGTGCCTCGCCGTAGATGTCCAGCTGGAGCTGCGTGGCCGCGCCGTTGCCGATGCGCACCGGGGCGGAGCCCGCGTAGCCCGCCCAGTGGTCGAGGGTCTCCTCGGCCAGGTCGGAGGAGCCGTCCACCTTGTACATGATGTTCAGCGGACCTGTGTCGCCATGTCGTCCGGCCCGTTCCCTGACCCGGTCGGCGAGCCACTGGATGAACGCCCTCGCCTCGTCGGTGAAGCCCAGCCCCAGCAGGGCGTACACCGAGAAGGACGCGTCGCGTATCCAGGTGTACCGGTAGTCCCAGTTGCGCTCGCCGCCCAGTTGTTCCGGGAGCGCCGCCGTCGGGGCGGCGACCACGGCTCCGGTGGGCGCGAAGGTCATGAGTTTCAGCGTGATCGCGGAGCGCTCCACGGTTTCGCGCCAGCGACCCGTGTACCGCGACTGGCGCAGCCAGGTACGCCAGAACTGCACGGTCTCGTCGAAGAGTTGCTGGTACTCGGCCAGTCGCAGCTCCCTGGGCGGCCCGTCCGCCGCCCACTCCAGGCACAGCCCGCGCTCCTGGCCCGCCTCCAGCGTCAGCGTGAAATGCAGGGCGTCGCGGCGGTCGGCCAGCACGTCGAGCAACCGCTCGTCGTCCGCTTCACGGATGGGGTGGACCGTGAGTTCGGAGCCGTCCTTCGCGGCGAACACCGCCCCGTGCGTGCTGATGTGCAACCGGTGCGGCTGCCGCCCGTAGTCGAACCGCGGCGCTATCTCCGCCTCGAACGTCATCCTGCCGCGCACGCATCGGACCATGCGCACCAGGCGGTGGCTCTCGGTGACCGTCCTGCCGGTCACCGGCATGAAGTCGATCACCTCTCCGGCGCCCGCTTCGGTCATGAAGCGGGTGACCAGGATCGCCGTGTCGGGGAGGTACAACTGCTTGGTCGCGTAGGCATGGTGTCTCGGCCGGACCGTGCAGTGTCCGCCCTTGTCCTTGTCCAGCAGCGCGCCGAACACGCTGGGCGAATCGAATCTCGGGGCGCAGAGCCAGTCGACGCTGCCGTCGGACGTCACCAGCGCGGCCGTCTGCAGATCGCCGAGGAGGCCGTGGTTCTCGATCAGTGTGTAGTCGTCCATCGGGGCCGCCCTTTCGGTGCGCGATTCACCCGAACGCCCCACGCATCAGACTAAGCCGAGGGCCCGGGATCGGCGCGCGGAGGCCACGCCGTCTCCTGGCAGGTGCGGCGAAGTGCCGCGGCCCGCCGCGTCGCGCACCCTGGACGTGGGAAGGAGCGGCTCGATGGACACGTGCGCAGGGATGCCGTCGGCCGTGGGATCCGGACACCATGCCCGGTAGGCGCGAGGGCGCCGGGAGGCGGCGGGGCCGTATCGGGGAACTGGCTGCCCGGGGGAAGGCCTTCCACGCGCGGGTGGAGGCCCGCTTCCCGGTGGTCACCGGGCTCGTGGACCGCATGGTGTCGGTGAACATCTTCGACTCCGCCACTCGTATCGCCGCGCAGTGCTTCCTGACGGCCGTGCCGTTGCTGTTCGTGGTGGGTGCGTACGCGCCGGCGGCGGTGCGGGACCAGGTCAGCGCGTCGGTCAGCGCCGTCTTCGGTCTCACCGGGCAGGCGAAGGACGAGATGAAGCAGGCGTTCCAGCCCCCTCCCGACGATCTGCGCCAGGCGACCGGCCTGGTGGGCCTGCTCATGGTGCTGCTGTCGGCCACCGCGGTGAGTCGCGCGGTGCAGCGGCTGTGCAGACGGGCCTGGCAACTGCCCCGGACGGGAGCGAAAGTGGCTCCGTGGAGGTGGGTGGCGTGGATCGTCCTGTGGCTCGGCGCACTGGTCGTGCAAGGGCTGCTGCACAACGGGTTCGGTCAAGGGGTGGTGCTGGGGTTTCCGGTCATCCTGGTCATGCAGGTGGCCATGTGGTGGTGGACCCAGCATCTGTTGCTGGCCGGGGTCGTGCGCTGGGCGCCGCTCCTGCCCGGGGCCGTCATCACGGCGATCGCGGTCAGCGGCCTGTCCGTGGCCGCGCACTTCTACATGCCACGGGCGCTCAACCGGGCGCTGGCCGACTACGGTTCCGCGGGGTCGGTCTTCGTCCTGCTGTCCTGGCTGATCATCGTGTGTGTGGCTGTCGCCATCGGTCTCAGCGCGGGCGCGGTGCTGTCCCAGGAGCCCTTTATGAAGCGCCGCTTCGGAACGCCCGAGGCTCCGCCTGACGAGACCGGACACGCGTGAGCGCCCAGCGCGGCAACGCCCCGAGCGGCTTCTCACTCGCCGCCGGGGGCCGGGGCCGGCGTGCCGGGCGGCGCGCTCACACGGTGTGATCGCGGCGGTGCAGGAGCGGGCGCAGGTTCTCGATGACGCTGGGGTCGTCCACCGTCGACGGGATGGGCTCGTCGAGTCCGTCGGCGATACCGCGCATGGTCTTGCGCAAAATCTTTCCCGAGCGCGTCTTGGGCAGGGCGGCCACCACGGCGACCTCCTTGAGGGAGGCGACGGCACCGATGCGTTCGCGTACGAGCCGGACCAGTTCGGCCTCGACCTCCCCCGGGTCGCGGGCGGTGCCCGCCTTCAGGACGACGAAGCCGCGCGGGACCTGTCCCTTGAGGTCGTCCGCGACGCCGATCACGGCGCACTCGGCGACATCGGGGTGAGCGGCCAGGGCCTCTTCCATGCTGCCGGTGGACAGCCGGTGTCCCGCGACGTTGATGACGTCGTCGGTGCGGCCCATGACGTACACGTAGCCGTCCTCGTCGAGGTGCCCGCTGTCCCCGGTGAGGTAGTAGCCGTCGTGGGCGGAGAGGTAGGAGGAGACGAAGCGGGCGTCGTCGTTCCAGAGGGTGGGCAGCGAACCGGGCGGCAGCGGGAGCTTCACGACGATCGCGCCGTCGACGCCGGCCGGCACGGGCTGCCCCGAGAGGTCGAGGACACGGACGTCCCAGCCCGGCAGCGGAAGGGTGGGCGAGCCGGGTTTGACGGGGGCGGCCTCGATGCCGACCGGGTTGGCGACGATCGGCCAGCCGGTCTCCGTCTGCCACCAGTGGTCGATCACCGGGATGTCCAGAAGGGCTCTCGCCCAGTGGTAGGTCTCGGGGTCGAGGCGTTCACCGGCGAGGAAGAGGTAGCGCAGGCGGGAGAGGTCGTGGTCCGCGGTGAGGGCGCCCTTGGGGTCCTCCTTCCTGATGGCGCGGAAGGCGGTGGGCGCCGTGAACATGGTCTTGACGCCGTGCTCGGCGGCGACCCGCCAGAACTGGCCCGCGTCCGGGGTGCCGACCGGCTTGCCCTCGTACAGCACGGTCGTGGCGCCGGCCAGCAGCGGCCCGTAGACGATGTACGAGTGCCCGACGACCCAGCCGACGTCGGACCCGGTGAACATCGTCTCGCCGGGGCCGATGTCGTACACGGCGCCCATCGACCAGTGCAGGGCCACGGCACAGCCGCCGCAGTCGCGGACAACTCCCTTGGGCTTTCCGGTCGTTCCGGACGTGTAGAGGATGTAGAGGGGGTCGGTCGCGGCCACGGGAACGCAGGCAGCCGGTGACGCGTCGGCGACCAGGCCGGCCCAGTCGAGGTCGTCCGGCCCCAACTCGGCCCGTTCCTGCGGCCGTTGCAGGATGATCCGCTTGTGCGGCTTGTGCCCGGCGAGTTCGATCGCGTGGTCCAGCAGCGGCTTGTACGGGATGACACGCTTGCCCTCGATGCCGCAGGAGGCGGAGACGACCACCTTGGGGGTGGCGTCGTCGATACGGACCGCGAGCTCGGGTGGGGCGAAGCCGCCGAAGACGACCGAGTGGACGGCGCCGATACGTGCGCAGGCCAGCATCGCGATGGCGGCCTCGGGCACCATCGGCATATAGATGACCACCCGGTCGCCGTGCCCCACCCCGAGCCCGGCGAGCGCCCCGGCGAAGGCCGCCACCTCGTCCCTGAGCTGGGCGTAGGTGTAGCTCCGCCGGGTGTCGGTCACCGGGGAGTCGTGGACGAGCGCGAGCTGTTCGCCCCGACCGGCTTCGACATGCCGGTCCACCGCGTTGTGGCAGACGTTGAGCCTGCCGTCGGGGAACCAGCGGTGGAAGGGCGCGCGTGAGGAGTCCAGGGCACGCGACGGCGCCACCTCCCAGTCGACGCCTTCCGCCGCCCGCAGCCAGAAGGTCTCCGGGTCTTCGAGGCTGGCCCGAAAGACGTCCTCGTACGTTCCCATCGCGCTCTCCTTGACCAGAGTGGTGGTGACCTGCCTGCCCATGTCACATGTTGATCATGCGGCCGGCCAAGCCGTGTGCGGTCCACTCGACCCTCTCACCCAGGATGGGATGTGCGGGCGCGATGAGCACGTCGCGGGTCCGGCGCCGGTCAGCCGTTCGCGAGCAGTTCCAGCGTGTCGATCACGCGGTGCGAGAAGCCCCACTCGTTGTCGTACCAGGCGACCACCTTGATGTGCCGGCCTTCGACCCGGGTGAGGGCCGAGTCGAAGATCGACGAGGCGGGGTTGCCGGTGATGTCGGACGAGACGAGGGCGTCGTCGGAGTACTCGAGGACGCCTGCCAGCGGACCCTCGGCCGCGGCGCGGTAGGCCGCCAGGACGTCCTCGCGGGTGACGTCCCGCGCGACGGTGGTGTTGAGCTCCACGATCGAGCCCACCGGAACCGGCACGCGGATGGAGTCGCCCGACAGCTTGCCGTCGAGGCCCGGCAGCACGAGGCCGATCGCCTTGGCGGCGCCCGTCGTGGTCGGCACGATGTTGAGCGCGGCGGCGCGGGCCCGGCGGGCGTCGCGGTGCGGGCTGTCCTGGAGGTTCTGCTCCTGCGTGTAGGCGTGCACCGTGGTCATGAATCCGTGCTCGATGCCGGCGAGTTCGTGGAGGACGGCGGCCAGCGGCGCGAGCGCGTTGGTCGTGCAGGAGGCGTTCGAGACGATCGTGTGCAGGGCCGGGTCGTAGGCGTCGGTGTTGACCCCGTAGGCGAGCGTGACGTCGGCGCCGTCGGACGGCGCGCTGACCAGGACCTTCCTGGCGCCCGCGTCGAGGTGGGCGCGGGCGGCCTTGGCGGAGGTGAAGCGGCCGGTCGACTCCAGCACGACGTCGACGCCGAGTTCCGCCCACGGCAGCCGCGCCGGCTCGCGCTCGGCGAGCACCGCGATGCGGCGGCCGTCGACGACGAGGGCGTCGCCGTCCACGGTCACCGGGCGGCCGAGCCGGCCGGCCGTGGAGTCGAAGGCCAGCAGCCGGGCGAGAGCGGCGGGCTCGGTGAGGTCGTTGACGGCGACGACCTCGAGGTCGCTGTCGCGTTCGAGCAGAACGCGCAGCACGTTGCGCCCGATGCGGCCGAATCCGTTGATGGCGATGCGAGTCATGGATGTCCCTCTGATGTCCCTGCGGTTCGTCACCACCAGACTCCTGCGCGGGATCCGGCCCTGGCAGTGGCGAGAGCGCCATGGTTCGCAAGGATCACGCCACGGCTCGCACGGCCGGCTACTCGCCGCGGGTGAAGGTGCGGCGGTACTCGCTCGGGGTGGTGCCGAGGATGCGCTGGAAGTGCGTGCGCAGATTCGCGCCGGTGCCCAGGCCCACGTCGTCCGCGATCTGCTCGACGCTGCGCTGCGACCGTTCGAGCAACTCGCGGGCCAGGTCGATGCGGGCACGCATGACCCACTGCATCGGGGTGTATCCGGTGTCCTCGACGAAGCGCCGCGAGAAGGTGCGCGGCGAGACCGCCGCGTGCTCGGCGAGGGCATCCAGGCTGAGTGGCTCGTCGAGCCGGTGCAGCGCCCACTCCCGGGTGGCCGCGAAGCGTTCGCCGAGCGGCTCGGGCACGCTGCGTGGCACGTACTGCGCCTGCCCACCGCTGCGGTAGGGGGCGGCGACCAGGCGCCGGGCCGCGTGGTTGGAGGCGGCGACGCCGAGGTCACCGCGCAGGATGTGCAGGCACAGGTCGATGCCGGAGGCGGCGCCGGCCGACGTCAGCACGCTGCCCTCGTCGACGAACAGGACGTTCTCGTCGACCCGGATCAGGGGGTGCTTCTCGGCGAGCGCCCGTGTGTAGTGCCAGTGCGTAGTGGCGCGTCTGCCGTCGAGCAGCCCCGTGGCGGCGAGTGCGAAGGCGCCCGTCGAGATGGCGGCGAGGCGTGCGCCCCGGTCGTGGGCGGCGATCAGCGCGTCGACGACGGCCCGCGGTGGATCCTCGCGGTCCGGGAACCGATAGCCGGGCACGAAGACGATGTCGGCCCAGGCGAGCGCGTCGAGGCCGTCGGCGACGTGGTACGCCAGACCGTCCCCGCCGGTCACCGGCCCGGGCGCCGCGCCGCACACCCGCACCTCGTACGGCATGCTCGCGCGCGTCGTGAAGACCTGTGCCGGGATGCCGACATCGAGCGGCTTGGCGCCTTCGAGTACGAGCACGGCGACACGGTGCAGGCGGGAGGGTGACACCGGAACAGGGTACGAGCCGTCGGCGCTGCCACGATCATCCGCAGCGCCTCCGTCGGCCTCGCCGGCCTGTGCTGAACCGCACCCGTGGGCCGCACCTCGGACCGGGCTCCCTCTTGTCTCGAACGACACACCACCCGTACGCTCACCTGCCATACCGACCAGCTGGTATGTAGCGTCGAAGGAGCCGCCGGAGATGAGCAGAATCAACCGACAGGTGCGCCTGGCCGCACGTCCCGTGGGAGAGCCGCGCCCCACCGACTGGGAGCACGCCGAGGAGCCGGCCGGGCAGCCGGGCGACGGGGAGTTCCTGGTGCAGGTGCTCTGCCTGTCGATCGACCCGGCGATGCGCGGCTGGATGAACGCGGGCAGGTCCTACATCCGCCCGGTGGAACTCGGCGAGGTGATGCGGGCCGGCGCGGTGGGAAGGGTGATCGCCTCCCGGCACTCCGGATTCGCGGTCGGCGACCATGTGGCGGGCTCGTTCGGCGTGCAGGAGTACTGCGTGTCGGACGGACGCGACGTGACCAGGGTCGACCCTGCGGCGGCCCCCCTGCCGACGTATCTCGGCACGCTCGGCATGTCGGGTCTGACGGCCTACTTCGGCCTGATCGAGGTCGGGCGCCCCGAGCCCGGGCAGACCGTCGTGGTCTCCGGAGCCGCCGGGGCCGTAGGCAGCGTCGTCGGGCAGATCGCCAAGATCCTGGGCTGCCGGGTCATCGGCATCGCGGGCGGCGAGGCCAAGTGCCGGCTGGTGGTGGACGAGTTCGGGTTCGACGCCGCGATCGACTACCAGAGCGAGGACGTCCGCAAGGCCCTGCGCGAGCACGCCCCCGACGGGGTCGACGTGTACTTCGACAACGTCGGCGGCGACGTCCTGGACGCCGTGCTGCTACGGCTGGCGCGCGGTGCCCGCGTCGTCGTGTGCGGCGCGATCTCCCAGTACAACAGCGCCAAGCCGCAGGGCCCCGCCAACTACCTGTCGCTCCTGGTGAACCGCGCCTCCATGACGGGCATCGTGGTGTTCGACTACGCCGAACGGTACGCCGAGGGCATCGCGCAGATGGCCGCGTGGCGGGCGGAGGGCCGGCTGAAGACGCTGGAGCACGTGGTGTCCGGCTCGGTCGCGGAGTTCCCCGAAACCCTGATGCGGCTGTTCCGTGGTGACAACCACGGCAAGCTGGTGCTGAAGATCGCGGACTGACCGGACCGAAGGAAGGAAGGCGAAGGAAGGCACAGATCCGATGAAGGCACTGACCTACCACGGCCGTCACGACATCCGCTACGGGGACGTCCCCGACCCGGCCGTCAGCAGCCCCACCGACGCGCTGGTGCGGGTGACCGCGGCCGGCATCTGCGGCAGCGACCTGCACATCTACGGCGGCAACCCGTTCAGCCCGGAGCTGGGCTACACACCGGGACACGAGTGCGTCGGCGTGGTCGTCGACACCGGCGGCGAGGTCACCCGTTTCAAACCCGGCGACCGTGTCCTGGTGCCCGCCTCCGCCGGCTGTACGCGGTGCCGGTCGTGCGCGGCCGGGTTCACCGCCCGGTGCGAGCGCGCCAAGTCGAGCACGGAGCTCTGCTACGGGGTGAGCCCGCAGCTTCCGGGCAGCCAGGCCCAGGCGCTGGCGGTGCCCTACGCCGACGTCAATCTGGTGGCCCTGCCCGAGGGCATCTCGGACGAGGCGGCCATCGTCCTGACGGACAACGCCCCCACGGCCTGGTACGGCTGCCGCCGCGCACGTATCCAGCCCGGCGAGACCGTCCTGGTCATCGGCCTCGGCCCGGTCGGCCTCATGGCCGCCCAGTCCGCCTTCGCGATGGGCGCCGCGCGCGTGCTGGGCGCGGACCTGGTCGCGGAGCGCCGCGCCTTCGCCGCCACCCTGGGCGTCGAGCCGGTCGAGGGCGAGGACGCGCGGGCGGCCATAAGGGAGTTGACCGAAGGACGCGGGCCGGACGCCGTGGTGGAGGCCGTGGGCTCGGACGCCACCATCGAGCTGGCCCTCAAGGCCGTCCGACAGGCCGGCCGGGTCAGTGTCATCGGGGTCAGCCAGAGCAAGGCGTTCCCCTTCCACATGGGACTGGCGCAGATCAAGGAACTGGAGTTCGCCATCGGGCTGTGCTCGGTGCACTACGAACTCCCTCCTCTGATCGCCCTCACCCGTGCCGGCCGGATCAAGCCCGAGGTCGTGGTCTCCCACCGCTTCGCCCTCTCCGAAGGTCCGGCGTCGTACGAACTGTTCGCGGGCCGCTCCGACGGCGTCCGCAAGATCCTTCTCGACCCCACACGCTGACACGCCTCGCCAGACCGCCTCATCAGATCCACTGCACGCCGTGCGGACCCGGATGAGGCCCGGTCTGCGCGGGCGGGGGGTGGAGCGGGTCAAGGGGCAGGACTGCGGGCCGCCGTACCGGGGGGCGGGGCTGCGGGCCCCGATGCGGCCTTGCCCGGCCAGCCCTCGCGCGCGGTCGACGCCCGGATGCGAGACTCCGCCGCCAAACGGGCCGCTCGGCCCCGGCGTGACGCCCCGTCACCTCCGCAGGCCGCGATGGCCTCGGCCCGTCGCCGTGGCACACGCCGACGGCACTCAAGGGGCTTGCCCGCCCAGGGCGCGACATCCCCATTCGGCCATTCCCGCGTCCGTCCATGGACACCGGACCGCCTGAATGGAACGCTCGCTACAGACCGCGGGCGATCCCCAGGAGGCACGCCCCCGGCCGCGCCGACGCCGTTTCCCGTACGAGCCGCGCATCGCTCACCAGCACGAAGTCCTCGCCGCAGCCGAGTCCTGGTACGCCCCCACTGCTGACCGAGAGGGGTTCACCGCATGAAGTCCTTGGCCGTCACGGCCGCGACCGCCGCCGTCCTCCTTGCCACCGCGGCACATCCCGTCGCCCTTGCCGCGGCTCCCCCGGCCGCCGACCCCGCGGAGTTCACCGTGGACACCACGTCCGACGCGGTCGACGCCGACGGGGCGGACGGCCGGTGCCTCACCGCCTCGGGCGCGTGCAGTCTGCGCGCCGCGGTGATGGCCGCCAACGCCCGGCCGGGCAGTACGATCACGCTGCCTCCCGGCCGTTACCGGCTGACGATCCCGCCCGACCCGCGGCTGATCATCGGCGACAACCCCGACCCCACCACGGGTGACCTGAACGTCGCCGCCCGGACCACGATCAAGGGCGCGGGCGCACGGACCACCGTCATCGACGCCAACCACCTGGACCGGGCCTTCCGCATGCAGGCGGACAGCAGGCTGTCCGATCTGACGATCACCGGCGGAGTGACCAGGCAACGCGAACTGCCCATCACCGACACCGGTGGCGGCGCGATCGCCAACGGACATCACATGACGCTGCGCCGGGTCACCGTGAGCGGGAACTCCGCCGGGTACGGCGGCGGCATATTCAACGTCCCGGACTCCCACCTCGATCTGATCGACAGCACTGTCAGCGGGAACGTCGCGGGAGAGGCCGGCGGCATCCGGTTCGACGACACCGGCACCGTGACCAACTCGACGATCGCGGACAACCGGGTGACGAACCCCGGCGACCGCCCTGGCAGCCTCGCCGGTTACGGCGGAGGCATCGACGTCCGGGGAAGGGGGCCCGTGGAGATCCTCAACTCGACCATCACCGGGAACCGTTCGAGCGACGGCGGGGGCGGGATCAACTTCGCCCCCGCCTATCTCGACAGTCTGCCCGCCCCGATCCCCGACGTCATCGATCTGCCACTGGGACGCATGACGCTGCGCAACTCCATCATCGCCGGCAACACGGTCGACGGCGCGCCCGCCGACTGCGAGAGGGCCTTCGCCACCATCGCCTCACAGGGCAACAACATGGACGGCGACGGAAGTTGCCGACTCACCGCGGCCGGCGACCTGCCCAGCCGCGCCCCGCTGATCGGACCGCTCGCGGACAACGGCGGCCCCACCGACACCGTCGCGCTGCTGCCGGGCAGCCCCGCCCTGGACGCGGCCGACGACTGCCCGGCCACCGATCAGCGCGGCGTCACGCGCCCTCAGGGCGCCGCCTGCGACATCGGCGCCTACGAGCACTCGTCATGATCCCGGGCCGTCCGGGGAAAGGGCGTCCTCGCCAGGGGCGCCCCGCACCGGGACGCCGTGGTGGCCTGCCAGCGCCAGCAGCGCCACGCGCAGCGGTCCGGTCTCCAGGACAGTGTCCGGCTCGAACCAACGAGCCACCGCGGTTCCGCTCGCCATCCTCAGGGTGAAGCGCGCCAACTCGTCCGCCACCTCGGGGCGGTCACGCAGTGCGAAGACGGAGCTCACCGATTTCCGGGCCCAGTCCAGCAGCGCGTCACGGTAGTGACGGACCTCGGCCGCGGCGGCCGCGCCGGCGTCCTGCTCCACCGTGCCCAGCCCCAACAGCAGCTTCACACCTCGCGGATGGCGCTGGAACGCGTCCTCGACGTCCGTGAGAAAGGTGTCCAGACGCTGTGCGACGTCGGCGCCCGGCACCTCGGCCGGGGGCAGGGCGGCAAGGAGGACGGTCCTGGCGCGCGCCAGGACCGCGACGTAGATCCCGTCCTTGCTGCGGAAGTGCCAGTAGATGGAGCTGACCGGCAGACCGCATGCCGCGGAGATCATCGAGATGGACGTGGCGGCGTAGCCGTGACGCGACATCAGGTCGCCGGCGGTGTCGAGTATCGCGTCACGGGACCGCGCGCCGCGGTCCAGGGCCGGTGCCTCCGTCATGGGGCCGACTCTAGAGGAGGCACAGGCCGCCGGTGCCCCGGACTTCGGGGAACACCCGTCGTCTCAGAAGGCGGAGTTCGCGAACCAGTCGGCCAGCAGCTGCTCGTCCCCCTCGCAGGCGAGGGTGTCCGCCTCATGGGACAGGCGGCCGTAGACCAGCAGGAGCAGGTCGGCCGCGGTTCCCCGGACGGTCGCGTCAGCGGTGTCCGTGGCCGGGTGGGCGGGGTCCGGTCCGAAGCCGTCCGGCCGCAGGCGTACGAGCCAGGCGTCGTCCCCGTCGGTCGTGTGGAAGCGGATGGTCCTGTCGGGGCCGCGCAGGTCGGCCACCCTGGGGGCGAAGAAGGCGGCGTGGGGCAGGTTGACGAGGAACTCGTCGATCCCGTCGACGGCGAGCGGGCGGTCGACGGCGGGCCGCAGGCCGAGCGCGAGCTCGGCGTCGGCCCGGTGCACCAGGGTCTCGAAGAGCATGCGGCGGGCCCAGAAGCGGGCGTGCTGGTCCCCGCCCCACGCCCACATCGGCAGGTCGGGGTCGGTCGCCGCGAACGCGTCCGCGGCCACGGTCGCGCTCTCGGCCAGCCAGTCGGCGTATCCGTCCGCCCGTTCGGGAAGCCGCAGGTCGACCTCCCGCTTGCGCGGGGGTTCCTGGATACGCGCCAGCAGCAGGGTGGAGAACCAGCGTTGGACGCTGCCCGTGTGCTTGACCAGGTCGGCGAGGTTCCAGCCGGGGCAGCCGGGCACCGCGGTGGCCAGGTCGGCGTCCTTGACCGCTGCGACGAACCGGGCGGTCTCCGCCGCGACCGCCGTGCGGTGATCGACCGCTGTGACGACGGCGGTGTGGTCGGCGTGGTCGGACGTGTTCATCGTGACAGGCCTTTCGGAGGAACTGCGGGGTCAGCGGGACGGCTGGCTGAGGGCGGCTGGAGTACGGCTCGTGACCTTCCGCTGGACGGGCGTACGAGGTGCGTGGGCCTGCTTGATCCCGACGAGAGCGACGGCGAGGACCAGGACGAACGCCACGCCGGCGATCGCGAAGCTCAGCGTGAACTGGCTCTCCTGGGGCAGCTGGGGCATGCCGGCCGGGAGCGGAATGGTCTTCGACGCCAGCAACGTGGTGATCACCGCGCTCGCGACGGCGCTGCCGACCGAGCGGGAGATGGAGTTGATGCCGTTGGCGATGCCGGACTGGTGGGCGGGAACGCTCGCGACGATGAGCGCGGGCATGGCCGCGTATCCGAAGCTGATCGCCAGACCGATGACCATGCCCGCGCCGATCACCGAAGCGGTCGTGCCGTGCGCCACGGTCAGCCACATGAAGCCGGCCACCCCGAAGCAGGCACCGGCGGCCAGGGTTACGCGCGCGCCGAGCCGGCGCACCAGTACGCCGCCGAACTGTGAACCCACGAGCGAGACGAGGGTGGTCGGGAGCAGATAGACGACGGACGCGCCGAGCACGGAGGCTCCGAAGCCGTAGCCCGCGATGCCCTCCGGTATCTGGACGAGATAGGAGACGCCGATGAACTGGGCGAACATCGCGAAACCCAGGAACAGCCCGGCCAGGTTGGTGAACAGTACGGGCCGGTGGGCGAACATCTTCATGTCCACCATCGGTTCCTGGACGCGGCGCTCGACGGCGACCCACACCGCCGCCATGACGACGGCCCCGGCGAAGGAGCCGAGCGTGCGCCCGGATGTCCATCCCCACTCGTGTCCCTGTGAGACAGGCAGGAGCAGCAGTACCAGCAGCGCTCCCAGCGTGACCGCGCCCAGCCAGTCCGTCCGCCCTCCCGTCGTCGCCCGGGAGGCGGGCACCACGCACCACACACCCGCGAGCGCCGCCACGGCGAGCACCACCGCGAGCCAGAAGACCCGGTGGTAGTCGGGGTCCGAGCCCTGGGTGAGGAGCCCCGCACCGACCAGCGCGAGCCCGCTGCCGAACGCGAGCGTGCCACTGACCAGGGCCATGGCACCGGGCAGCTTCTCCGGCTTGATCTCCTCGCGCAGGATGGAGAGGGCGAGCGGAAAGATCGCGGTCGCCGCTCCCTGCATCACCCGGCCGACGATCAGCCAGGTCAGCGAGGTGGTCGTGGCGGCGAGCACCGATCCCGCGATCATCACGAGCAGAACGCCGACGAGGGTGCGCTTCTTGCCGTGCTGGTCGCCGAAGCGGCCGAGCAGCGGGGTGAAGACGGCGGCCGACAGAAGCGTGGCGGTGGTCACCCAGCTGACGTTCGCCGTGGTGGCCTGGAGGTCGTCCGCGATGATCCCAAGGATCGGGACGACCAGCGTCTGCATCATCGAGACGACCATCGCGGCAAGGCCGAGCACCAGGACGACCGCGGTGTCCGCCGGTTGCCGTCGCTCCGCCGTGTGCTGTGCGTGGGACACGGAAATCTCTTCCCTGGGACGAGTCCTCGACGAACTACTTGAGAACGTCGAAGCTTGAGAACTTCAAGCAATAAGCCGAGACGGTAGCCATCGATATTTGAGATGGTCAAGTTTCCGGGCGTAGGGTGACGCACATGACAGCACTCCCCCGCGTCGAGTCCGCCCAGCTCATGGAGCTGCTCTCGGTGTCGCTGGCCGCCTACTACGGCGACTTCACGGTCGCCGCCGCGAGCGAGAACCTCACGGCCAGCCAGGGCAAGACGCTCAACGTGCTGCGCCGGGGACCCGCCTCCATGAGCATGCTGGCCACCACGCTGACCTGCGACGCCTCCAACATGACCGGCATCGTCGACCGGCTGGAGAAGCGCGGCCTGGTGCACCGCGAGCCCAGCGCCTTGGACCGGCGCGTGAAGAACGTCCTCCTCACCCCGGAGGGCGAGCAGGTCATCGACGCGATCCGCGCGAAGATGCACCGCACGCTCGCCGGCCTGGACAGGCTCGACGAGCGGGAGCGGGAGACGCTGTACGCCCTGCTGGAGCGCGTCTTCACCGCGCGGCCCGCCACGGCCTGACTCCACCGCGCCGGACTGCCGCAGCCGGCTGTTCCTCCTCACCCGGGTCGGCGCGGCGCGACTGGGCAGGCTCCTCGCTGATGCCCTCCTGCCAGGTCCGTGTCAGGCCGCAGGAGGCACGCGGTTCGAGGACCCATGGAGCTGCCGAGGAGGGAGCCATGCTGACCGAGAGGGTGTTCCGCAGTGCGGAGCTGCCGCCGGGCGACCGGTTCGACTGCTGGCGGGAACTGGTCGGACGCACGCACGCCCCACTGGAGTTGCGCAGTGACCACCGGGCGGGTTTCCGGGCTTCGCAGCGTGTACTGGACCTCGGCGCGGTGTCCGTGTGGCCGACGACGTTCCAGCCGGTGTGCTTCCGGCGGACACCGAAACTGATCCGGCAGTCCGATCCGGAGGGCCTGCACCTCTCTCTGCCGTTGAGCGGGGCGTTGCGTGCCGTTCGAAGCGAGGGGGAGCAAGTGTACGGCCCGGACAGTCTGTGCGTCGTCGACACCTCGCGGCCCGTCGACGTCCACGCGGGCGACGACGCGAACCTGCACGCGGGAGTCGGAGTGGAGGTCCCCAAGGCGCTGTTGTCGCTCCCCCGCAACCGGCTCGACCAGGTCGCCGGGCTGCGGCTGACGACGCGGGACGGATACGGCGCCCTGCTGGCAGGGCTGCTCACCCAGCTCTCGCAGGACACCCATGCCTACGAGCCGGACGACGGCCCCCGGCTCGGGACCGTGGTGATCGACCTGCTGTCCGCGCTGTTCGCCCAGGCGCTGGACACCGGCGACTCGCTCCCACCGGAATCCCACCGGCAGAACCTCGTCCTGCGCATCCGCGCCTTTGTCCGGCAGCACCTGCACGACCCGCGGCTGAGCCCGCGCGCCATCGCCGCCGAACACCACATCTCACGCAGTTACCTGTACCGCCTCTTCCAGGACGAGGAGGAGACGGTCGCGGCCTGGATCCGCCGCCAGCGACTGGAACACGCCCGCCGTGACCTCGCGGAGCCCACCCTGCGATCCACCCCGGTCCACGCCGTCGCGACCCGCTGGGGCTTCACCCACGCCGCCGAATTCACCCGTGCCTTCCGTACGGCCTACGGCATGTCGCCCACGGACTACCGAGCCGTGGCCGGCCCCCGTCGCTGACGCCGTCACGCAGGAGTGGACGCATCCCCAAGAGGTGTGGACTCCCTGCCAAGGACACCCCGGAGGGCGCCCGGCAGGGTGGAGGAAACGACGCCGAGCAACGGGGAGTTGACGATGAGGAAGACGATGAACCACACCCGCGGGACGCTGGTGGCACTCGCCGCGACCGGAGCCGCCGCGGCCCTTCTGACAGGCCCGGCGGCACCCGGCGCCGCGGCCGCGGGCGGCTACGGCTGCTCCGTACTCACGGGCGTCCGCTGGGCCGGGAACGGCAGCGCGACATGGACCTGGGTCGGCCGCAACACCGTCAACCCGGTCACGTTCACCGTCACCGACACCAGGGCGGACCGGCACGCGGTCGGTGCCCGTCTGGTGACCGTGCGCCGCGACGACTCGACCCACTACTGGCCGTGGAAGGTGAACGCCTCGGGCAACGGCAAGACCAACGAGTTCGGCACCCATGCCACCGACTCCGGCGGCATCAAGGGCGCCCGGATCCAGGTGGCCGTCCTGGAGGGCGGTTCGGTCGTGGGCTCGTGCGACACGCCTTACACCAGGAACCCGCGTTCCTGATCCCGTGCCTCTACGGCGATGAGGCCGGCGACGACCAGCACGCCCAGGACCGTCAGGTGTGCTCGGGGAGGAGTGCGATGCCGTCGTCGTCGGCGTGCAGGATGTCGCCGGGGCGGAAGGTGACGCCGCCGAAGGTGACGGGCACGTCGACGGCTCCCGCACCGTCCTTGGCGCTCTTGCGGGGGATGGTGCCCAGCGCCTTGATGCCGAGCCGTAGCCCGGCGAGGGCGACGCTGTCGCGGACGGCGCCGTGCAGGACGAGGCCGGCCCAGCCGTTGTCCTGGGCGGCGCCGGCGATGAGGTCACCGACCAGGGCGGTGCGCAGGGAGCCGCCTCCGTCGACGACGAGGACATGGCCGTCTCCGGGGGTGTGCACCAGGTCCCGCAGCAGGCCGTTGTCCTCGTGGCAGGAGACGGTCCGCACGGGTCCGGCGAAGCCGCGATGACCACCGAACTGGCCGAACTGGAGGTCACAGACGCGGAGTTCGCTGCCGTACCGGTCGACGAGGTCGGCGGTGGGGACGGGGGTGAGGGGGTGTGGCATGGGGGATCTCCTTCGCTCAGGGGGGCTGCCGCGCCCCATTGTCATCCGGCCGTCAGGGGGATGGGGGTGCGAGCGCGGCAGCCTGCTCGGGGGTGAGGGGACGGGTGCTGTGCCCTCGCAGGAGGAGGTGGAGTCTGGCCGTCTCCTCCAGTTCCTCGATCGCGTCGGCGGCCGCTTCCAGGCTCGCGCCGGCGACGACGGGGCCGTGGTTGGCGAGGAGGAGGGCGTGGTGGGTGCGGGCGGTGTGCTCGGCGAGCGGCTCCAGGCGACTGTCGCCGGGGGCGTGGTACGGCAGCAGTGGCAGGGTGCCGACGCGCATGGCGTAGTACGCGGTGAGCGGGGGAAGGGCATCGGCCGGGTCGACGCCGTCGAGGCAGGAGACGGCCACGGCGTGGGTGGAGTGCAGGTGCACGACAGCGTGGGCACTCGGTCGGGCCCGGTAGAAGGCGGCGTGCAGGAACGCCTCCTTGGTGGGCCGGGGGCCGTCGAGATGCCGGCCGTTCGGGTCGGTGCGCGACAGCTCCGGTTCCTCCACGGTCCCGAGGCTGGAACCGGTGGGGGTGAGCAGGAGGGCGCCGTCGGCCAGCCGGACGGACAGGTTGCCCGTGGAGCCGTGGGTCAGACCCCGGGTGAACAGGGAGCGGGCGGTGCGCACGATCAGTGCGCGGGCCGTCGCCTCGTCGGCACAGGCGCTCACCCGGCCTCCCGCGTCGTGGTGGGGAGGGCGCGGGTGAACAGGTCGGGGGCGCCGAAGTTGCCGGACTTGAGCATGAGGGCGAGGTCGCCGTGCTCGGTGCTCGCGTACGTCCAGGGCACGCCGGGGTCGGTCTCCTCGCCGACGAGGACGGCTCGGACCCCGAGGGCGGTGGTGACGGCGCCGGAGGTCTCCCCGCCCGCGACGAGCAGTCGGCGTACGCCGCGTTCGACGAGGTGCGAGGCCAGGGTGCCGAGCAGTCCCTCGACCTGTGCGGCGGCCTCGGCGACACCCAACTGGGCCTGTACCGCGGCGAGTTCCTCCGGGGAGGCGGAGGCATGGATGAGGACGGGCCGGTCGGGGTCCTGCTGGTCGTACCAGGCCAGCGCCTCGCCGGTGACGTCACGTCCGCCGGCGGCGGCCAGCACGTCGAGGTGGCGGGAGGGCAGGCCGGCGGCGTAGAACTGGGCGATCTGTTCCAGGGTGCGGGCCGAGCAGCTGCCGGCCAGGACGGCGGCCCGTCCCTCGCGCGGCGGTGGCTCGGTCGCGGCCGGTCCGGCGGCGGGGTGGGCGTGTCCGAGTCCTTCGGCGAGACCCGCGGCCCCGGCGACGACGGGCAGTTCGAGCGCGGCGGCTCCCAGGACGGCGAGGTCGTCGTCGGTCAGGGCGTCGGCGATGACGTGCCGGACACCGGCTCGCTGGTGGACCAGGACGGCGTCGCGGACGGCCTCGGCCCCGCGGCGCACGGTGGCCCAGTCGATCAGGGCCACCTGGTGGCGGGTCTGCGCGGACAGCAGACGTACCAGGGCGGAGTCCGTCATCGGGTTGAGCGGGTGGTGGCGCAGTGGCGAGTCGGACAGCAGCTGGTCGTGGACGAACAGATGCCCCTGGTAGACGGTGCGGCCGTTGGGCGGGGAGGCCGGGCAGTGCAGGGTGACGACGGCACCCGCGGCGTCCATGAGGGCGTCGGTGACCGGTCCGATGTTGCCCTGCGCGGTGGAGTCGAAGGTGGAGCAGTACTTGAAGTAGACCTGCGTCGCGCCCTTCGACCACAGCCAGCGCTGGGCCGCGAGGGAGTCGGCCACTGCCTCCCCGGCAGGCGTGGAGCGGGATTTCAGGGCGACCACGGCGGCGTCGCAGTCCGCGGGGAGCGCGGAGGCGTCGTCCGGGGTGCCGAAGACCAGGGCGGTGCGCAGTCCCGCGCGCCGGAATGCGGCGGCGACATCGGTGCCGCCGGTGAAGTCGTCGGCTATGCAGCCGATGCGCAGGGTCATGGTCGGGGGTCTCTCCTCGGGCTGGCGCAGCTGGGGGCTGGGGCGGGCGGGGTCGGGGGCCCGCCCCGGAGCGGTGGGTCAGTTCCGGCCGGCGCCGATGGCCTCGATGACGGCGGCGGTGAACTCGGTGGTGGTGGCGCAACCGCCCAGATCGCGGGTGGAGATGCCGGCGGCGATGGCGTCGGCCACACCCTTCTCGATGGTCTTCGCGACGGTGGCCGGCTTCTCGTCACCGTGCTTGGCGGCGAGCCACTCGAACAGCATCGCGCCGGAGAGGATCATGGCGACGGGGTTGGCGATGTTCTGCCCGGCGATGTCGGGGGCGGAGCCGTGCGAGGCCTGGGCCATGGCGGTGGTGGCGGAGGAGTTGATGGACGGGGCGGTGCCCAGTGAGCCGGAGATCTCTCCGGCCAGGTCGGAGAGGATGTCGCCGAACATGTTCTCGGTGACGATGACGTCGAAGTCCTGGGCGCGGCGCACCAGGTGGACGGTCATGGCGTCGATGTGGAAGTCGTCCACGGTCACGTCCGGGTAGTCCTGGGCGACTTCCTGGCACACGGTGCGGAACAGGCCGGTGGTGAGCTTGAGGACGTTGGCCTTGTGGACGATGGTGAGCTTCCTGCGGCGCGAGCGGGCGAGGTCGAAGGCGACGCGGGCGACGCGCTCGGTGGCCTCCCGGGTGATGATGCCCAGCATGATCGCGGTGTTCTCGGTGGGCATGAACTCGCCGGTGCCGGCGAAGGTGTTGCGGTCGGCGTAGAAGCCCTCGGTGTTCTCGCGGACGATGACGAGGTCGGCGTTGCCGCAGACGGCCTTGGCACCGGGGAAGCTCTTGGCGGGGCGGATGTTGGCGAACAGCTGGAAGTGCTTGCGCAGCGTGCCCGAGGGGTTGAGCGCGGACTTGTGCGGCTCGGGGTAACTGACCGAGTCGTGCGGGCCGAGGTACCAGCCGTCCAGGGCCGCCAGGGCGTCCTTGGTCTCCTCGGGCACCGGGGTGTCGTGCGTGTCGATGGCGGAGGCACCGAGCGGCAGGGTCACCCAGTCGACCTGGACACCGGCGGCCCGCGCGGCGGCGGTGGCGATCTCCACGGAGGACGGGACGATCTCGGGACCGATGCCGTCGCCCGCAAGGACGCCGAGACGGTAGGTGGTGGTGCTCATGATGCGGGTTCCTCTTTCGGTCGGTTGCTCTTCGCGACAGGAGGGCGGAGCGGGCGGGGAGTCAGGTGGTCAGGGTCGCGGCCGCGTCGTCAAGCGCGGTCCAGGAGCGGGCCGCGGCCTTGTGGCTGTGCCCGTCCTGGGTGTGTTCCAGCGTCAGCCAGCCGGAGAAGCCTGCTGAGCGCAGCGCCTTCAGCAGGGCCGGCAGCCTGGGATCGCCGACGGTCAGCGGGCCTCGGGTGGCGGGCGCCGCGAGTTGCAGACAGCCGGTGGCAGGGGCGTGCCGGGTGACGGCTCGCACCGGGTCGACGCCTTCCGCGTCGAGGTGATGGGTGTCCAGCACCAGCCCGGCCGGAACGTCGAGTGCGTCGATGAAGGCGGAGGTCTCCTCGGGGGTGTGCCACAACGACGTGGTGGCACACGACTGCGGCTCCAGCAGCAGCCGGCTGCCGTGTGTGTGCGCCGCCTCGGCCAGTCGCTCCACGGCGCGTTCGGCCCACAGGCGCTGGATGTCCCGCAGCCCGGGCAGAAAGGTGCCGCGCGTCTGGCCGAGGGTGACCGGCACACCCAGTTCGGCGGCGAGGCGGGCCGCGCCCAGCAGCCGGGACAGGGCGTGACGGCGTACGTCCGCCGACGGGTCGGTCAGCGTCAGCCGGTCCTGGGCAGCGACCGGCCCGGTGCCGATGCCGAGGACCCTGAGGCAGGCGGCGTCGACGGTGCGTGCCAGCCGTTCGGCATCGTGTGGGCCGGCCCGGCGGACCTGCACCTCCACGCCGTCGTAACCGAGTTCGGCCAGGTGGCCGACCGCTTCGGCGAGGGGCGCGGCGAAGCCGAGCGGCATGGGCGTGGCGCAGTCGTCGCCGGAGACGGGGTAGGCCAGGGGCCAGGGCAGCCGGGGTGTCATCGCGCGACCGCGGCGGGAGTGGCCGCTCGCCCCTCGCCGGGGACGAGCAGTCCGCGCAGCTCACGGGCGGCGGCGCCGGCCCCGTCCAGCACGGGAAGGTTCAGCAGGGCGGCCAGCGCCTCGCGGGCCGGGGTCAGCGAGTACTGCGCCAGCAGCACGACGTCGGCGTCGGCGCCCCCGGCGGCGTGCAGCGCGTCGGCCAGGTGACGGGCGGCCGCCTCGGCGTCGTCGGTGACGGCCGCCTCCTCGCTCAGGGCGGTCACGATCTCCACCGGGCGGTCCGGGCGGAGCGCCGGGAGGAGCGCCTTGAGCTGGGCGACGGCGGCCGGCACGGCCGGCGCGGTGGAGGCGACGAGGGCGACGCGCCGGTACGGACCGGCCAGGGCGGCCGTGAACATCGCCTCGTCGGACTTCAGGACGGGTACGTCCCACAGCGCGCGGGCGGTGTCCACCACCTCCCCGTAGGAGGAGCAGGTGAGCAGCAGGCCCCGGGCGCCGCCGTCCATCACGTGTGCGATCAGCCGCAGCATGCGTCGGCGCAGTGCGTCGGTGAGCCCGCCGGCGGCGCGGGCGTCGTCCAGCAGCCGGTCGTCCAGCACGTTCCAGACGGTGGCCTGCGGGAACTCCCGAGCGAACGCCTCCCGGGCGATGCGGGCACCGGTCGGCACGGCGTGGATCATGGCAACCAGGGGTGGGGATTCGATCACCGGGATTTCCTCTTCCGGTAGGCGGGGACCGGCACGGGTCCCGACCGCGGGCGTGCTCCGTTCGGCACGGGAACGCCGTACGACACCGGGACAGGGGCCCGGGACGGGGGACGGCGGCAAGCGATGTCGCTGCCGCGCCGCCACTGTAGGCCCAACCGGTAAACCGGTCAACCGGTTGAGATCGCGGGGCGCCCGGGACACCGGGAGCCACCCGGCAGCCCCGTGGCCCCCGGCTACCCCTCGCGCTGTTCGAGAGCCTCCATCAGACGGCGGGAGGCGCCGTCCATGTGCCGGGCCATCGCCGCGCGGGCCGCCGGCGCATCCCCCTGCGCGACCGCCTCGAAGATCGGCACGTGGTCGGCGTACGCCACCTCGCGGGAGCGAACGGCACCGGTGCGCTCCACCCAGCCCCGCTGGATCATCGCCCGCATGCCCTTGAGCATGTCCCGCAGCACCGCGTTGCCGGCCAGCTCCCCCAGGGCGGCATGGAAGGCGGTGTCCGCCTCGGGGAACTCCTCGTCCGGACACTCACGCATCGCCGTGAGCCGGGCACGCAGCAGCTCCACTCCTGCCTCGTCGCGCTCCTGTGCGGCCAGTCCGGCGACGACCACCTCCAGCTCCGCACGGGCCTGCACCATGTCCCGCGCACCCCGCTCGCCGAGGACCAGGCCGAGCTCGAACAGCCGGTACAGCACATCGGAGTCGGCGCCGCGGAAGTAGGTCCCGCTGGACTGCCGGATCTCCAGCAGGCCGAGGAACCCGAGCGACTTGATCGCCTCCCGCACGGTGGGCCGGTTCACCCCGAGCATCTCGGTCAGCTGCCGCTCCGACGGGATCCGGTCACCGGGCTGCACCTCGCCTGACATCAGGTAGTCGATCAGTCGGCGGGACACCTCGGCGGCCAGCGGTTCCCGCGGCGAGACCGTGATCCTGGCGAGTTCGGCCATCGAAATCCTCACTTCGGTATTGACGGGATGGCCGGATTCTAGTTACCTACCGGCAATCCGGTAAACCGGTTGTCCGGAGCACCGGTGGGTCGCCCCATGCCTCGTCCCGTCAGCCGCCCGCCACCGGATGCCCAGCCATGCCGGGCGCACCCCTGACCCTCACCGGGCCGATGCCCGTCACGACCGTGCGCCCCGAAACGCAGCTCAGGAGCCGCACGTACCATGACCGACCCCACGCACCAGCCGAGTACGGCATCGCGTGCGCGACCGGTCGCCTCCTGACCCGGCACGCACTGATCCGCGCACCGTCTTGCGCCGTCGGCCGACCGACGGCACCTCCGCCCCGCACCAAGGAGCAACGATGCTCGCCGTCCTCGGCTTCGCCACACTGGGCAGCTTCATGCTGCTCGTCATGCGGAAGCACCTCTCCGCCTTCACCGCCATCATGCTCACCCCGATCGCCGCCGCCCTGACAGCGGGCAAGGGCACCAAGCTCGGCGACATGATCATGAACGGCCTCGACACGGTCGCACCCACCGCGGCGCTGCTGTTGTTCGCCGTCCTCTACTTCGGCCTGATGATGGAGGTCAAGCTCTTCGAGCCGGTCTGCCAGGCCATCATCCGCGCCACCAAGGGCGACCCGGTCCGCATCTGTGTCGGTACCGCCGTGCTGTCCCTGTGCGTCGCGCTGGACGGTGACGGCACCACCAGCTACATGATCGTCTGTTCGGCGTTCCTGCCCATCTACCGCCGCCTGGGCATGAACCCGCTCATCCTCGCCACCCTCGCCGCGATGGCGCTGGGCACCATCTCCGGCACCACGCCCTGGGGCGGAGCCGCCACCCGCGGCATCAGCGTCCTGCACCTGAGCGCCACCGAGTACTTCGTCCACATGATCGGCCCCATGGCGCTGACCGGCCTGGCCATCATCGCCGTCGCCTACTGGCTCGGTCTGCGCGAACGCGGCAAGCTCGACCCCGAGAAGCTGAACGCCTACCAGCTGGAGATCGCTTCCGGCGAGGCGTTCGAGCCGGTCAGGGCGGACTGGCGTATGTGGTTCAACGCCGCCCTCACCGTGCTGCTCATGGTGCTCCTGATCCTGGAGGCCGCCGACCTGCTGGTGCTGTTCATGGTCGCGTTCGTCATCGCCCTGCTGGTCAACATCCGCGCCATCGGCGACCAGCAGGACCTCATCAAGCGCCAGGCCGCCAACGCCGTACCCGTCATGATCCTGGTCCTGGCCGCCGGCGTCTTCACCGGGATCATGACCGACTCCGGCATGATCAAGGCCATGGCCGACGCCGCCCTCGCCGTCGTCCCCGAGGGCTGGGGCAACGTGATCCCGCTGTTCACCGCGGTCCTCGCCCTGCCGCTCGGCTTCTTCATGTCGAACGACGCCTACTGGTTCGGTGTGGTACCCGTCCTGGCCGAATCCGCCGCCCTCCCCCACTCTCGACTTCGCTCGAGCGGGGGGACCCCCATCGGCATCGACGCCAACGAGATCGCCCGCGCGGGCGCCATCGGCCAGATCCTCCACATGATGGGCCCCACCTCGGCCCCCCTCTGGGTCCTCCTCGGACTGGTCAAGGCCGAACTGGGCGACTTCCAGAGGCACGCCCTGCGCTGGGGCGTCCTGGTCTCCGCCGCCTACATCGTCTTCGCCGTCATCACCGGCGCCATCAGCGTCACCTGATCCGCCGGGCCCTGTCCCGCACGCCCGCAGCGGACACCCGCTCGACGGCGAGGGCGACCGTGGTCGTCGGCCTCGCCGCGACGCGTAGCGGCCGGACGAGCGTCCGGGGCCGACAGCTCCAGATCCGCCGGCCGCTTCCGGGCCTCAGCTCGCGTCGGTGCCCCTGGCTGTGACGGTGATCCGCGCGTAGTCGTACCCACCAGGCTCAGGCGAGGGGTTGTAGGTGGCCGTGAACGTTCGCCGTACGTCGCCGAAGCGGTCGCAGTACGTCACCTCGGACGGGCCGGTGCGCTTCGGCTCGGCGGTGATGCCGTACGTGCGGAGGAAGTCCTCGACGCTCGAGTCCTGACTGTCACCCACCTCGTACCGGAGCACAGCGGTGCCGTCCTTCTCCACCTCGGCGTACGTCGGTACGTAGTAGCGCCCCGCGGACGCATGCTGATCGTGGTGCATCCCCGCCCTGCGCTCCACCGCCTCCTCGGGGCCGTCACCGGCCGGCGTGAGCAGGGCTGCGGCCGCCCAGACGATCGCGCCGAGCGTCCACACCGAGCACAGGGCGAGGAACCACACCAGCCACCTGGGCCGGCGCGGCCTCGTGAGGACCGCCGCGGTCCAGCCCTGCCGGCCGGTCTGCTGGACGAATTTCACGGGCTTCCCGGTGCGCTCGTACTCGGCGAGGGCCTGCGCCTCCCCGTTGGGAGCGTACGCGGCGAGCCGGGCTGCCACGTCGCGATTCGCGTCCGGGAGGCCGCCCATCAGCCTCCCCGGGCGACGACCGTCCGATGCGCGCCGGTCAGGGCAGCGTCCAGAACTGGACCGTGACGAGGTAGAAGACGGCAGCCCAGAAGGTCATCGCCACCACGACGACACCGAGGCCGCGGAGTCTGTTCCTCGTCGCCGGTTCGTCCGGCGGTGGCCGCAGCCATCGCCCGAGCAGCGGGTTCACGTAGTAGGGCATGGTCAGGAAGCTCATGATGAAACTCGACAGCAGATTGCCCACGAGCAGGCCGATCCAGAGCGGCATGTGCAGCGGGAACAGAGCGAGCGTCAGCAGCACGACGGTCGGGTACAGGCCGACCCAGACCGCGAGGGAGGTCCTGGTCTCGGAGGGCGGCGGCGCCGCCTCCTTGCCGTTGCCCTCGAAGGCGAACCAACTGCCGAACGAGTTGTCGATGGTGTGCAGTTTGAAGTCGCTGAACTTCTCGCCCTCGGCCAGGATCCTCTGCCGCTCGGGCGACGTCAGCCAGGCGTCGAGGTGCTCGGCGCTGTCGTAGCGGTACAGCGTGGTCCATTCCTCCTGGAGCCCCGCGAGCCCCGCGAGTTCACGCAAACTGAAGGGTTCTCGGCGGGAACTCAAGGGTCCGTCGTCGTGCTATGCGGAGTTGCTTCCGTGGGTTCGAGGCC
>NZ_JBHVGZ010000039.1:85508-90866 GCF_042800355.1 Streptomyces sp. NPDC057623 | reverse complement strand
TCGCACACATGCACAACCTCGCCCTGACCGCGTGATCAGCACAGCCGTAAGCGGGCCCTGACCTGCAATCTCACGGCCTTCTGCAACGCGCTTTAGCCGCGCGGTGTCCCGTCGAGGTGATGGGTGAGCCAGGCCGGGAACTCCGTCAGGTCCGTGAGGACGACGTCCGCGCCGAGCTCGCCGAGTTCGGCGACGCCGAACGGCCCGGTCGCCACGGTGACGGACAGGGCGTCGGCCGCGCGGGCGGCGCGGATGTCTCCCTGGTGGTCACCGACGTAGACGCTCGCCGCGTACTCGCGCAGGGCCTCGGCCTTGCGCTCGGCCCAGAGGTTGCCGATGACCGCGTCGGGCTCGATGCCGAGGTGTTCCAGGTGCAGCTTGGCGTTCGGCTCGTACTTGGCGGTGACGACGATCGCGCGGCCGCCCGCGTCCCGTACGGCGGTGATCGCCTCGCGGGCGCCGGGGAGGGCGGGTGTGGCGGCGATGGCGATCGCCGGGTAGATCTCGCGGTACAGGTCGGCGATCGCCGCCACCCGCTCCGCCGGGAACCAGTTGATCAACTCCTCTTCCAGCGGCGGTCCGAGCCGGGTGATCGCCAGGTCGGCGTCGACGTAGGTGCCCGTCCGCTCGGTCAGCACGGTGTAGCAGGCGTGGATGCCGGGGCGGGAGTCTATGAGGGTCATGTCGAGGTCGAAGCCGACGGTGAGTGTCATATGGGCCATTGTGCCCAGGTGGGGTGAGGGCAGACGCGGGGCGGGTGTGACGCGAGCCAGGGCCTGTCGTTTGGATCAGGTCGGCTGAGAAAGGCAGCGCCTTGGCATGATCCAAACGACAGGCCCTAGGTCTGCCTCTGCGACCGCCAGACGATGAACAGCGCCGACGCCACCGCCGCTCCCCGCAGGACCCAGGGCCAGGTCTCGCTGAGCGCGGCGTTCATGTGGCCCTCGGCGATGGGGGCGCCCCAGCGGCCGTCGGTGCGGCCCCACAGCCAGACGACGCCGGCCGTGAGGGACAGGCCGGGCAGGATCACGACCGCCCACTTCGTCTCGGCGTCGCTCAGCCGGCGTGAGCCCCAGGCGATGAGCCAGCCGAGGAGCAGTACGACGAGGTGGCCGAGGACCGCGCCGACGACTAGGAGGGCGGCGGCGAGCAGCAGCAGGGGGTTGCTCCAGCGGCCGGAGGGGAGAGCCGGCCGGCGGATGAGGCGGCGGCGACGGGGGGTTTGCGGCGCCGCCCCCTCGGCCTGCTCCACCGCGGCCGCTTCCGGCTCCTCGACGGGCTCCTTCTTCCGCAGGTCCGCCTGCGCGGGCGGGCGCCTGAGCATCTCCGGGATCTCGACGCCGCCGACGAACCCCGGGACGTCCTCGCCGGGCCCGAACGGGCTGCTGTCCACCCGCCACCAGTCCGGCTGGACCGCGCTGCCCCCGAGCTCCGCGGTGCTGGCGAGGTGCGGCGGCGTGGGCGCGTCGTCGGGCCGGGCCGGGGCCTCGGCGGGGCGCGGGCGGGGCACGATCCGGCGCAGGCCCTTGGGGCGTTCGCCGCGCTCCGCGCTGTCCGGCTGCAGGGGCACGGAGGTGACCGGCGCCTGGGGCGCGGGTGCGCCGTCGCCGCCGGCGGCGGTGACGACCTCGTCCGGGGTGCCGAGGCGGGCGATGATGCGGCGGACGGCGGCGGGACTGTCGACGGCGACCTTGGCGCGGCGCCGGTCGATCTCGCCCCGCAGCTCGTTCACCAGGCGCATGCGGGTGCCCGACGGCAGCTGCCGCTGCTGAGCCACGTCACCGACGCGGCTCAGATACTCGTAGACGACCTGGTCGCTCTCGATCCCCACGAAGTCCCCTCCGGGGTGGGTGTGCTGAAGCCCCGTGGGGACGACGTTAGCGCAGGACAGGGCGCGCGGGTCCGGGTCGGACCGGTCGGCCCCCGCGCGGGGCCGGGGGTCCGGGGGCGGGACCCCCGGGGACGCGCACCCGCTAACGTGGGCAGGATGAGCGACCCGGCTACACCGCCCCGTTCCCTCGCGGAAGCGCTCCGCGTGCGGGACGACGCCTCCCTGGCCGTACTTCTGCGCAGCCGCCCCGACCTCATCACCCCCGTCCCGACGGACCTCACGCAGCTGGCGACGCGGGCCGGGACCCGGGCGTCCGTCGTGCGGGCCCTGGAGCGGCTGGACCGCCTCGCGCTGCAGACGGCGGAGGCGCTGGCCGTGGCGGCGGATCCGGCGACGTACGACGAACTGCTCGGGCTGATGGCCGGCGACGAGGGCGACCCGGCCGTCGCCGGGGCGCTGCCGCACGCGCTCGGCACCCTGCGCGAACAGGCCCTGGTGTGGGGCGCCGACGACCGGCTGCGGCTGGTCCGTACGGCACGCGAGCTGCTGGCGCCCTCGCCGCAGCACCCGTCCCCCACCGGACTGGGCCCGACCGCGCGGGAAGCCACCGCCGGCATGTCGCCGGGCCGTATCCAGGAGATCGTCACGACGGCCGGGCTGCCCTCGACGCACGACGCCGTGTCCGCCGTGTCGTCGCTCTCCGCCCTGTTCGGCGACCGGCGGCGGATGACGGCGCTGCTCGCCGACGCCCCGGAGGAGTCCCTGGAGGTCCTGGCCCGCCTGGTCTGGGGGCCGCCGTACGGGCAGGTCACCGCCGATCCGGCGGCCCGCCTGCGCTGGCTGATGGACCGCGGCCTTCTGCTGCCCACGGCGCCCGGCACGGTCGTACTCCCCCGCGAGGTCGCCCTGCATCTGCGGGCCGGGCGCGCGCACCGGAGCACCGAGCCGCTGCCGCCGCCCGTCGAGGCGGCCGCGACGCACCGTCCACAGGTTGTGGACACCACCGCGGCCGGACAGGCGTACACCGCGCTGGCGACCGTCGAGGAGCTGCTGAAGGACTGGCACGAGGGCGGGCCGGCCGTGCTGCGGGCGGGCGGGCTGAGCGTGCGCGACCTCAAGCGCACCGCCGTCGCCCTCGACGTGTCCGAACCCCTGGCCGCCTTCTGGGTCGAGCTCGCCTACGCCGCCGGACTGCTGGCCTCCGACGGCGAGGCCGACGAACGCTACGCGGCGACCCCCGCCTACGACGAGTGGCTGGAGCAGCCCGCCGCACAGCGCTGGTCCCTGCTGGCTCAGGCGTGGCTGACGGCGACGCGCACGGCCGGGGTGGTCGGCGGACGGGACGCGAAGGACCGTACGTTGTCGGCGCTGGGCCCCGGCCTGGACCGCTCGGCCGCGCCGGAGGTACGGCACCGGGTGCTGACCCTCCTCGCCGGCCTGCCGCAGGGGGCGTCCCCGTCCCCCGAATCGGTACTGGCCCGCCTGCGCTGGGAGCGTCCGCTGCGAGGACCCCAGCGGGACGACGACCTGCGCGGCCGCCTCGCCCGGTGGACGCTGAGCGAGGCGGAGATGCTGGGGGTGACGGGACGGGGCGCGTTGTCGGCGCACGGGCGGGCGCTGCTGGGGGCGCGGCTGCCGGAACCGGTGGCCGAGGAGCCGGTCGGACCCGGTGACAAGCTCCCCGTGCACCACCGTCCGGCCCCGCCCCCGGAGCCCCTCTCCCCCGCCGAACAGGCCGCCGCGTCCGCCGGTGCCGCCCGTCTCCTCACCCCTCTCCTCCCCGAGCCGCTGGACCACGTTCTCCTCCAGGCCGACCTGACGGCCGTGGCACCCGGCCCCCTGCGACGGCCGCTGGCCGACATGCTGAGCGTGCTCGCGGACGTCGAGTCGAAGGGCGGTGCGACGGTGTACCGGTTCACGCCCGGCTCGGTGCGCCGCGCCCTGGACGCCGGCCGCGCCGCCTCCGACCTGCACGCCTTCCTCGCCGAGCACTCCCGTACGCCGGTGCCGCAGCCGCTGGCGTATCTGATCGACGACGTGGCCCGTAAGCACGGCCATCTGCGGGTGGGCGCGGCCTCGGCGTACGTCCGCTGCGACGACGACGCCATGCTGAACGAGATCCTCGCCGACAAGCGGGCCGCCGGCCTGCGCCTGCGCCGCCTGGCGCCGACCGTGCTCGCCACCCTGGCGGACCCGGCCGCACTGCTGGAGGGGCTGCGCGCGATGGGCTTCGCGCCGGCCGCCGAGTCGGCGGAGGGGGACGTCCTGATCACCCGGGCCGACGCCCACCGCACCCCGCCGCGCACGGCCCCCGAGCCGGTCCCGGACGGCCCGCCGACGCCGGACGCCACGCTGCTGGCGGCGGCGATCCGCGCCATCCGCGCGGGTGATCTCGCCTCCACGGCCCCCCGCAAGCCGAGCGCGGCCGCCCCCGCGGTGACCGGCGGCGAACTCCCCCGCACCACCTCCGCGGAGACCCTCGCCACCATGCAGGCCGCCGTCCTGACCGGCGAGGCGCTGTGGATCGGGTACGTCAACGCCGAGGGCGCCGCCAGTCAGCGGGTGATCGCGCCGGTACGGGTCGAGGGCGGGTTCGTGACGGCGTACGACCACACCGCGGACGAGGTCCGGACGTATCCGCTGCACCGGATCACCGGGGTGGCCGAGCTCGCGGACGACCAGATCTGACGGCCCACTCGTTCGGGTGTACGCGGCGTTCCATGCACGCCACGCCGGGCTTTTCCAACTCTTGAGGGACCTTTCGGGCCTTTCCGCATCGCGCCGCGTGCCGCAGGGCAGCCACCCGGAGTCCTGATCACGCTCAAGTGAGCGCAACAGAGAGGTAGTTGTCCCATGCGCACAGCTCGTCGCCTTGCCACCGTCCTGGCCGCCGCAGCCCTGATGATGGGTGCGTTCGCCGCCCCCGCCTCAGCGGTCGGCGTCGACATCGCCGGGCTGGTCATCGAGACGCCGCAGATCTGACGCGACCTCGGGCCGGCCCGGACGTCCCGGGGCCGGCCCGCCCTCCGTACCCGAAAGGCCCCGAAGCCCCCATGCGTTCCAAGCGCCCCGTCCGCGCCCGTACCGCCGCCGCCGTCACCGCCGTCCTCTCGGCGGCCACGCTGGTCACCACCCTCGCCCCCGAGGCCACCGCGGCCTCCACCCTGCCCCTGCCCCTCCCGGCGGCCGGCTCGGAGTCCCTGATCACCGAGGGCCTCACCATCGAGGGCCCCCTGGTCAACAACGTCAGCCTGCCCACCCTGAGGTAGCCCACCGCCCGGCCGAACCGCCAATCAGCCCACGCCGACGTGGCCCGCCGCAGCCGATAGCTCTCGCCGTCGATCCGGACCAGGTCGGCGTGGTGGGCCAGGCCGTCCGCCTCGCCGACGCGAAGGGGCCCACCCAAGACCCGCCCCGGCGCACGGCCGGACAACCACCTCAGGCCTCACCACCGACAAACCCCGACCAACACCGTCAGCCCGCCCACGCCGACGTAGCCCACCGCCCGGCCGAACCGTCAATCAGCC
>NZ_JBHVGZ010000039.1:0-85408 GCF_042800355.1 Streptomyces sp. NPDC057623 | reverse complement strand
CCGGCCGAACCGTCAATCAGCCCACGCCGACGTGGCCCGCCGCAGCCGATAGCTCTCGCCGTCGATCCGGACCAGGTCGGCGTGGTGGGCCAGGCGGTCCACCATCGCCAGTGCTGAGGGGCCGCCGAAGATCTCGTCCCAGCGGCCCAGTGGGCGGTCGGTGGTCACGAGGAGGGAGGAGCGTTCGTAGCGGTGGGCGATCAGCTGGAAGAAGAGGCCGGCGGTTCCCGCGTCGAAGGGGGTGTAGCCGACCTCGTCGACGATGAGCACCGGGTGGTCGTCGAGCGCGGTCAGTTCCTCGGCGAGGCGACCGGCGTCCCGGGCGGCGGCCAGTCGGGCCGCCCACTCCTCGGCGGTCGCGAACAGCACCGAGTGCCCCGCCTGGCAGGCCCGCACGCCGAGGCCGACGGCCAGATGCGTCTTGCCGGTGCCGGGCGGGCCGACGAAGACCACGTTGCGGCGGGCGGCGACGAAGTCCAGCTTCCCCAGCCGGGCCACGGTCTCGCGGTCGAAGGAGTGCGGGTACTCGGAGTCGAAGTCCTCCAGCAGCTTGCGGGCCGGGAACCCGGCGGCCCGCAGCCGCTGCTCGCCGCTGGGCGCGTCGTCCTCACGTGACCCGGCCTGGGCCGGTACGAAGACCCTCGGGGAGGGCACCTCCTCGAGGACGGGCTCCTTGTGGGTCTGATGAGAGGCCCGCTCGCTCTGCGCGGCCATCGGCCCCGACATGTACGCGAGGATCGCGGCCGACGCGATGAACGCCATGTGGATCACCGTGCCCCACAGCAGTGCGTGCCGCGAGGTGTGGTGGACGTCCACGAACATCTGGAGCAGATGGACGGAGGAGATGCCCACGATGGCGGTGGCGAGCTTGACCTTCAGCACGTTGGAGTTGACGTGCGAGAGCCATTCCGGCTGGTCACGGTGGCCCTGGAGGCCGATGCGGGAGACGAACGTCTCATAGCCGCCCACGATCACCATGATCAGCAGATTGGCGATCATCACGACGTCGACCAGCTTGAGCACGGCGAGCATGACGTACGTCTCGGTCGCCTGACCGCTCACGCACCGGAGGATTAAGGTCCACAGCTCGTTGAAGAACTTGTAGACGTACACCCCCTGCGCGGCGACGAGGCCGAAGTACAGCGGGGCCTGCAGCCAGCGGGTGGCGAACAGGGCGTACCCGAGGGGCGTCGTGGTGGTCGGGGACGGATCACGGCTGATGGGCTGCACGCTCGGCATTCTTCGCAGCCGCCGCCGTACAGGTGAAACCCCGCCACTCACAAGGATGAAAAGACATCCTGTACGACTCCGGTTTCGATCAGGAATCGATCAGGCACACTGGACGTTTGGTCGGGTGGTCGAGCGGAAGGACTCACGCACGTGAACGGACCACTGATCGTCCAGTCGGACAAGACCCTGCTCCTGGAAGTCGACCACGAGCAGGCCGACGCATGCCGCCGGGCGATCGCGGCGTTCGCGGAACTGGAGCGGGCGCCCGAGCACATCCACACCTACCGGGTGACGCCGCTCGGCCTGTGGAACGCGCGCGCCGCCGGGCACGACGCCGAGCAGGTCGTGGACGCGCTGGTGACGTACAGCCGCTACCCCGTGCCGCACGCGCTGCTGGTCGACATCGCCGACACGATGGACCGCTACGGCCGCCTGACCCTCTCCAAGCACCCCACGCACGGCCTCGTGCTCACCACCACCGACCGCCCGGTCCTGGAGGAGATCCTGCGCTCGAAGCGCGTCGCGCCGCTCGTCGGTGCCCGCATCGACCCGGACACGGTGGCCGTGCACCCCTCCGAGCGCGGCCAGATCAAGCAGACGCTGCTGAAGCTGGGCTGGCCGGCCGAGGACCTCGCCGGGTACGTCGACGGTGAGGCGCACCCGATCGAGCTGCGCGAGGAGGGGTGGGCGCTCAGGCCGTACCAGAAGCAGGCCGTGGAGAACTTCTGGCACGGCGGCAGCGGGGTCGTGGTGCTGCCGTGCGGCGCCGGCAAGACCCTCGTCGGCGCCGGCTCCATGGCGGAGGCGAAGTCGACCACCCTCATCCTCGTCACGAACACCGTCTCGGCCCGGCAGTGGAAGCACGAGCTGGTGAAGCGGACGTCGCTCACCGAGGAGGAGATCGGCGAGTACAGCGGGACGAAGAAGGAGATCCGGCCCGTCACCATCGCGACGTACCAGGTGCTGACGACGAAGCGGAAGGGTGTCTATCCGCATCTGGAGCTCTTCGACTCCCGCGACTGGGGGCTCATCCTCTACGACGAGGTGCACCTGCTGCCCGCGCCGGTCTTCAAGTTCACGGCCGACCTCCAGGCCCGGCGCCGGCTGGGGCTGACCGCGACCCTCGTCCGGGAGGACGGGCGCGAGTCCGACGTCTTCTCCCTGATCGGCCCCAAGCGGTTCGACGCCCCGTGGAAGGAGATCGAGGCGCAGGGCTACATCGCGCCCGCCGACTGCGTGGAGGTGCGCGTCAACCTCACCGACTCCGAGCGGCTCGCGTACGCCACCGCCGAGCAGGAGGAGAAGTACCGCTTCTGCGCGACGACCGCCACCAAGCGGAAGGTCACGGAGGCCCTCGTCCGGCGTTTCGCCGGGCAGCAGATCCTGGTCATCGGCCAGTACATCGACCAGCTCGACGAACTGGGCGAGCACCTGAACGCCCCCGTCATCAAGGGCGAGACCTCCAACGCCCAGCGCGAGAAGCTCTTCGACGCCTTCCGGGAGGGCGAGATCAGCGTCCTCGTCGTGTCCAAGGTCGCCAACTTCTCCATCGACCTGCCGGAGGCCACGGTCGCCATCCAGGTCTCGGGCACCTTCGGCTCACGCCAGGAGGAGGCACAGCGGCTGGGGCGGGTGCTGCGGCCCAAGGCGGACGGCCACCAGGCCCACTTCTACTCCGTCGTCGCCCGCGACACGATCGACCAGGACTTCGCCGCCCACCGCCAGCGCTTCCTGGCTGAGCAGGGGTACGCGTACCGGATCGTGGACGCGGACGAGATCCTTTCGTAAGGCGGCGGAGCCGGGCGTCACTTGCGGCGGACGCCCGCCTCCTCGCCGTACTCACCGAGGATGATCACGTCGAAGGCCGCGCCTGCGAACACCTTGACGGCACGCAGGGCTTCACCGAGGCGATGATGGTGGTTCCCCTGGAGCGCCGTCGCTCCGCGGGGACCCACGGGTGCTGGGTGGATGGTTGCTGCGCTCATGTCTCCATGATGCGTTCGCGGACATAAAGGGGGCATCGGCCTATGGGCCGAAGCCGCCTACTGCCCGCGTACGCCTCAGGACGGACCGCATACCCCCAGGGAGGAGGGCCGCATCCCCTAGGGGATGGATGCCAGGGGCCGGATACCGGGGCCGGACGCGGGGTGGACCCGTGGGTGGATATTCGTTGGCGTTCGCCGTCCCCGCTCACCTAAAATCTCCGCTCTTGCCTGCCTCCCCCGCGGAGTGCCGCCGCCCGGACGGAAACCGGCCGGTTCTCTCGACCACCTGCCTGTCACGCACCTGTAGGTCCCTCCGGAGGCACCCCCTTGTCCACGCCCGTCGACGACGCCCTCGACTCCCGCGACCCGCTCACCCGAGAGCGGTCCCACCTCGCCTCCTCCCGCTCCGCCCTGCGTGCCATGCGCGAGGACGTCGAGTCCCTCGACATCAGGGACGTCACCGCGAACTGGGTCAACGCCGAAGTCCTCGCCCGCCAGATCGACGAGCGCATCAAGGCGCTGGCCGACCTCAGCGACACCCCGCTGTTCTTCGGCCGGCTCGACTACCTGCACGCACCCGGCGCTGCGGAGGCGGAGGGCGCGGAGGGCGAGCGCTTCTACATCGGGCGTCGGCATGTGCACGATGCCGAGGGCGACCCGATGGTCATCGACTGGCGCGCACCCGTGTCCCAGCCCTTCTACCGGGCGTCCAAGAAGGACCCGCTGGACGTCGCGCTGCGCCGCCGCTTCGGTTACACGGGCGGCGACCTCACGGCGTACGAGGACGAGCACCTCTCGGACCCCGCCGAGGCCGCCCGCACCAGCAAGCTGCTCCAGCAGGAGATCGAGCGCCCGCGCGTCGGCCCGATGCGCGACATCGTGGCGACGATCCAGCCGGAGCAGGACGAGATCGTACGGTCCGGGCTCGGCGGAACCGTGTGTGTGCAGGGAGGGCCGGGCACCGGGAAGACGGCGGTGGGCCTGCACCGGGTCGCGTATCTCCTCTACGCCCATCGCGAGCGGCTCGCCCGCACCGGCACCCTCGTCATCGGGCCGAACAAGTCCTTCCTGCACTACATCGAGCAGGTCCTGCCCGCTCTGGGCGAGTTGACGGTCCGCCAGGCGACGGTGGACGACCTCGTCGCCCACGTCGAGGTGCGCGGCACGGACGACGCGGCGGCCGCCGTCATCAAGGGCGACGCGAGGCTGGCGGAGGTGCTGCGGCGGGCCGTCTACTCGCACGTGACCATGCCGACGGAGGCGGTCGTCGTCGTGCGCGGATCGCGCAGGTGGCGCGTCCCGGCGTACGAAGTCGAGGAGATCGTCGGCGAGCTGCTCGCCCGCGACATCCGCTACGGCGCCGCCCGCGAGGCTCTGCCGCAGCGCATCGCGCACGCCGTGCTCGTCCAGATGGAGCGGTCGGGCGAGGCGCCGGACGACCGGGTGCAGGACGCGGTGGCCCGCAACAGCGCGGTGAAGGCCGCCGTCAAGGAGATCTGGCCGCCGGTCGACCCGGCGAAGCTCGTCCTGCGCCTGCTGGCGGACGCGGACTTCCTCGCCGTACACGCCCGGGGCGTGCTGAGCGAGGACGAGCAGAAGACGATCCTGTGGGCGAAGCCGGCGCGCAGCGTGAAGTCGGCCAGGTGGTCGGCCGCGGACGCCGTGCTGATCGACGAGGCGAACGACATCGTCGCGCGGACGCCCTCCCTGGGCCATGTCGTCCTGGACGAGGCGCAGGACCTCTCCCCCATGCAGTACCGGGCGGTGGGCCGCCGCTGCACGACCGGTTCGGCGACGGTCCTCGGTGACCTGGCGCAGGGTACGACCCCCTGGGCGACGCGGAGCTGGGACGAGGCGCTGGCCCACCTCGGCAAGTCGGAGGGGGTCATCGAGGAGCTGACGGCCGGCTTCCGCGTCCCGACGGACGTCATCACGTACGCCTCCCGGCTGCTCCCTTCCATCGCGCCGGGGCTGACGCCGGTGGCGTCGATCCGTGACAACCCCGGGTTCTTCGAGGTCCGTCCGGCGTCCGAGACCGCGGACGTCGTCGCCGCCTGCGAGGAGTTGCTGCGCAACGAGGGATCGATCGGCCTGATCGCCGCGGACGCCCGGATTCCGGCCCTGTCGGAGGGCCTGGCGGCGGCGGGGATCGGCTGTCTGGCCCCGGGTGAGGAGACGACCCGGCAGAACCGTCTGACGCTGGTCCCGGCGTCGCTCGCCAAGGGCCTGGAGTACGACTACGTCGTCCTGGACGAGCCGCAGGCGGTGGTGGACGGCGAGCCGGACGAGCGGACGGGACTGCGGCGGCTGTACGTGGCCCTGACCCGGGCCGTGTCGGGGTTGATCGTGGTGCACGCGGCGCCGCTGCCGGCCCAGTTGGGAGGCTGAGGGGGGTGCGGGCCTCGTGAGGTTCGTCGCCGGGTGCGGGTGTGTGGGGGCTGGTCGGGCGGTTCCCCGCGCCAGCCCCTAGGGGGGCCTCGGCGGACGTAGCTGCGACCGCCGAGGACACAGCGGGCTTGCCGTACCACAGGGCTGCCCGAGAGCCGCTACGGCCCAGCCGCAGCCCCGCTCCAGCCCCTACAAGCCCCCGTCCAGCACCGCCCGCCACTGAGCCACAGCGGCGGCGGACACCGGCCCGTCCCACCCCTGCGGCCGCGCCGCCCCGCCGATGTGGAACGCGTCGATCCCGGCCGCCAGCAGCGTCGGCACATGGTCGAGGCGTAGCCCGCCGCCCACCAGGATCCGCTGCTCGTACCCCGGCTCGCCGCTCCTGGCCGCCTCCGCGAGCAGGGTGGGGAGCCCGTCGTCCACACCGGCGCCCGACCCTGCCGTGAGATATGTGTCCAGCCCCGGCATCCCGTCCAGCTGCTTGCGCAGCGCGTCCCGGTCGACGGCCCGGTCGACGGCGCGATGGAACGTCCACCGGCACCCGTCCAGCTCACCCACCACCCGCTCGACGGCCCCGAGGTCCAGCCCTCCGTCCGCGTCGAGGAAGCCGAGCACGAACTCCCCGGCCCCCGCGTCCCGCATCTCCCGGGCCGCCCGCACCACCCGCTCGACGTCCCCGACCGCGAACCCGTCCGCCAGCCTCAGCATCACGCGCAGGTCGATGTCGACGGCGGCACGGATCCCGGCGAAGGTCCCGACCGGCGGGGTGAGCCCGTCGGCCGCCATGTCGGTGACCAGTTCGAGCCGGTCCGCACCCCCGGCCTGGGCGGCGACCGCGTCCTCGACACCCAGGGCGATCACCTCCAGGACTGCACGCTTGCTCATGGGACCCCATTCCTCGGCATTCGACGGCGCTACGGATCCAGCTCAGGTCTGGCTACAGGTCTAGTCCAATCCAGGGTACGCCTGCCCCGCCGAAGATCCGTTCAACCCATGAGTCCGCCACCTCTCCCGCCGGTCACCCGAAGATGTTCAGCTCCCCCGCCTCCGCCCCCGCCAACTCGTACGACGCCCCCTGCGCCGGCCGCCCCGCGTACAGCCGTACGAGCGTGGCGGCGTCCCCGATGTACCGCGCCGGTGGCCGCGGAGCCGCCGGGTCGCCCAGCCGCAGGGGCTCGTCGACGTCGTCCAGGTCGGCGTGCAGGGGCGTGTGCCGCCGCTCCCGGGTGAGCCACGCGAGCAGCGCGAGCGCGTCGGGCAGGCCGGCCCCCGCGTACGCACCCGGCTCCCCGAGCACCTCCCGTACGTCCCCCGCGTGCACCCACTCACCCAGCGCGATGCCGTCCAGCGCCCCGCCCGCCTTGGCGATCACCGGCCCCGCCTCGGTCATCCCGCGCTCCAGTTCGTCGACGACCTGCGCGGAGGTCCAGTCGGCACGCTCGGCGATGTCCCGGTCGTTGGACTCGGGCGAGAAGACGCCCTTCTCGAAACGGTTCTCCACCACCCGCATCAAGGCGGACGAACAGTGCGCCAGCACATCCCGCACCGACCACCCCGGACACCCGGCCGTCGGCAGCGCGAAGTCCGCCTCCGGCCTCCCCCGCAACAGCGGAACCAGCGCATCCCGCTCGACGGCCAGCAGCCGCCCCGGCAGCTCGGGATCCCGTACGTCGTGCACGTCAGCAGAAGTCATGACGTCCACGCTAGGACGCCGGGCGCGTACCGGTAAGAAGGTCACCGCACTCCAGAGCCCTTCGCCCCTGCCTCTCCCGGGAGCCGCGAGCCCGCCCGGCAGGCCCTCACATGCGCCCCCCGGGCCTCTGGGCCAGCCCTCGACCCGAGGAAACCGGCCCCACCCGACACACCCGTTCACGCCCGGCGACCACCACCCTTGACACGCCACACCCGACCGAACCGTCCACGCCCGGCAACCACCACCGCCACCCCCCAGACACCACCGGCGCGCCGACCGGCGTCGCCGACGGGCCGTGGGCCAGTCGGCGGAAGCGGCCGGGAGACCCGCGCCGGGCACTCCGGCCCAGGGCGTTGCGCCCCCCGATCAACCCCGCCCGAACCCGCCCGCCCCCTCCGCACCCCGGACAATGGCGCCATGACCGATCTCGGCACCCCTGACACCCCCGCCCCCCTCGACGCCCTGCGCGCCCGCTTCGCCCGGGCACTCGACGCCGCCCGCTTCCCCGCCACCACTCCGGACCCGGTCCCGTACGCCGACAACCTCCTCGATCGCTGGCAGGAACCGCAGCGCCGCTACCACACGCTCACCCACCTCACCGCGGTCCTGGATCGGGTCGACGAGCTGGCCGGGCACGCCGGCGACCCGGACGTCGTGCGGCTCGCCGCCTGGTTCCACGACGCGGTCTACCTCCCCGACCGCTCGGAGAACGAGGAGCGCTCGGCGCGGCTCGCCGAACGCGCCCTCCCCGAGGCCGGCGTGTCCGCGGAACGGACCGCCGAGGTGGCCCGTCTGGTCCGGCTCACCACCACCCACGCCCCGGCCGCCGACGACCGCGACGGCCAGGTCCTCTGCGACGCCGACCTCGCGATCCTCGCCGCGCCGCCCAGCGCTTACGCCGCCTACACGGCCGCCGTCCGCGAGGAGTACCACTTCGTCCCGAACGACGCCTTCCGTGCGGGACGGGCCGCGATCCTGCGCCAACTCCTCGCCCTGCCCAGCCTGTTCAGCACGCCGTACGGGCAGCAGAAGTGGGCGGCCACCGCCCGCTACAACCTCTCGTCCGAGCTGGAAATGCTGTCGCTCTGAGCGGGCCCCCGCCGTAGCCTGCACGGCATGCGAGAGATACACGGGGAACGCGTACAACAGGCCGTCGCGAGCTGCGTGGCACTGCTGCGAACGGCGGCGGACCGGGACTGGACGGCTGTCAGGGCCGGGCGGCTGGAGTGGAACTGCCACGCCACCGCGTTCCATATCGCCGAAGACCTCATCGCCTACGCCGCCAACCTGGCGGGGCGTGCGCGGGACGACTACATCCCGTTCGAGATCACCCTGGACGACGGCACCGACAACGAGGGCCTGCTCCAGGTCATCGAGACGACCGGCGCCCTCCTCACCGCCACCCTCCGCACCACGCCTCCCGAGGTGCGCGCCTTCCACCCGTACCCCTTCCGCAGCGCGAACCGCGAGGGCTTCGCCGCGATGGGGATCGCCGAGGTACTGCTGCACACGCACGACATCGCCGAGGGGCTCGGTGTCGCGTACGAACCTCCCGCCGAACTCCCCGAGTTCGTCCTCACCCGGATCTTCCCGCACGTCCAGCCCGGCCCCGACCACTGGCGCACCCTGCTCTGGGCCACCGGCCGCGGCGACCTGCCCGGCCGGGCGCCGGTCACCGAGTGGCGCTGGCGCAACAACCTCGTCATCCCCACCGACCGCCTCACGCTCCAGGGCGTCACCCCCGCGGCCGCCGCCGATCTCGGCGCGGGCGGCGACGGCGGGTTCAACTGGATCGTGGGCGGCCCCTACGAGGGGACGAGGGAGGCGGCCGGAATGGTGCTGAAGGCCCGCGAGGCGGGGGTGCACCGCCCCGAGTTCGGTCTGTTCGTCCTCGTGCGCGAGGAGGACGGCCTCGCGGTCGGCGGCATGGGCTTCCACGGCGTCCCCGACGAGGAGGGCCGGGCGGAGGTCGGCTACGACCTCGTGGAGGGCGCACGCGGCCGCGGCTACGCGAGCGAGGCGCTGAGCGCGCTGTCGGAGTGGGCGGTGGCCAGGGACGACGTACAACTGCTCTGCGCCACCGTCGAGGCAGACAACCTCCCGTCGCAGGGCGTGGCCACGCGCGCCGGGTATGTGCGGGCGGTACACGAGGAACAGGACATGGACGCAACGCTCCAGCTCTACATCCGCAAGGGGCGGCGGCAGGCGGCCTAGCCTGGGGGCATGTCGTTCACGGACGAGGAGATCGCCTACCTCACCACGAACCCGCTCGCCCGACTCGCCAGCCTCTGCGCGGACGAGCAGCCCGACGTGGTCCCGGTGGCCCTGGAGTTCGACGGGACGCGCTTCTGGGTCGGCGGCCCCCGCGCGGAGGTCCTCGGCACGCGCAAGTTCCGCAATGTCGCCCACGGCCGCGCCAAGGTCGCCTTCGTCGTGGACGACATGGTCTCCGTCGAGCCGTTCGTCGCCCGCGGCATCCGCGTGTACGGCGTCGCGGACGGCCCCGTGGAGCGGGTCGGCATGGTGGGCCCCGGGCACTATCTGCGCATCACGCCGACGCTCTCGTGGAGCTGGAACCTGTCGGACCCTCCCCGGCCGGCCGGGGACACCTGGTACCCCACCCGCCGGACCGAGCACGCCCAGGAGTGAGAGACCGGGCGTGACCCACGCCACATCCACCCGTGTCACATCCCGCCGGGCCGTTCCGTCATAGCTGTGTAACCAACGACAACGGCCAAGGAGTTCGCCATGGGTGCCCGCCTGAACGTCTTCCAGATCCCGACCGCCGGCAAGGTCATCAAGCACATCACCTCGGCCAGCAAGGTGGTGCACGACTCGTCGCTCCCCGTCATGACCCAGCACCTGGTGACGCTCCGCGCCAGCCAGATCAACGGCTGCGGCTTCTGCACCGACATGCACGGCAAGGACGCCGTCGCCGCCGGCGAGGACTGGCTGCGCCTCAACCTGGTCGCCGCGTGGCGGGAGGCCACCTGCTTCACCGAGGCCGAGCGTGCCGCCCTGGAACTCGCCGAGGAGGGCACCCGGATCGCGGACGCGGCCGGCGGCGTCCCGGACGAGGTCTGGGCGAACGCCGCCAAGCACTACGACGAGGAACAGCTCGCCGCCCTGGTGTTCCTGATCGGCCTCATCAACGCCTTCAACCGGATGAACGTCATGATCCAGCAGCCCGCCGGCGACTACCAGCCCGGGCAGTTCGCGTAGCCGGGGGCCGCTTCACCCGGAGCCGCAGGGCGTCGGCCGGGTAGACCTCGGTGGTCCAGGCCGAGGGGGCGCGCGAGGGGGTGTTTCGAAAGCCCCGCGCGGTGCCCGCGTCCGCCGCGGCAGCGGCTGGTGTCACAGCCGGTGCGTGCCCTCGGCGCGCCGGACGAAGGCCCTCGTACTGGACGTACTTGGGCCTTTGGCCGGTGCGGCGAGGGTGCGTGCCGGGCGCCGTGGGTGCTGTGCGGGACTCTCGAAACACCCCTAGCCGTTCTGCCGCCCCTTCGGCCTCCGCAGCCCCGCCCCGTGCAGCAACCGCACCACCTCACGGCTGCTGACCTCCACCGCCCCGGCCCGTACCGCGTCGGCGTACCGGTGGGACGGGATGTCGTAGTGGTCCCGCTCGAAGGCCCGTCGCGGCACGCCCAACCCGCCCGCGAACGTGTGCAGTTCCTCGTACGACACGTCGCTCACGAGGTGCGACCACAGCCGCCCGTGCCCCGGCCAGGTCGGGGGGTCGATATAGATGGCCACGACTCAGGCGTTCCCTGACGGGGGCGGCGTCCCGCCCGGGCCGGCGGATCCCAGCGCTCCCACCGCCGCGACCTTCACACCCGCCTGGTGGCACACCCAGTACGGGTCGGGCCCCAGCTCCGGCTCGATCTCCAGCGCATGCGGATCGCCGGAGCCGCACACCGGGCACAACGGCCAGCGCCCGTACCGGTCCAGCAGGGCGTCCTGCACGTCCTGGGCGACCAGCCCGGCCACGAACTCCACGCCGTCCGGCCACTGCTCCACCCACCAGCGCCGCTGTACGACCGACTCCTCGACCAGCGAGACGACGTCCGCCTCGGCGGCCTCGCCCGCGACCAGGTCGGCGAGCACGAGGGCGCGGGCGGTGTGCAGCGCCTGCTCCAGCGGACTGATGGGTTCCATGGACCTATTGTGCGCACTCTTGACCACGCCTCGGTATTGAAAATACCTTTCAGTGGTGACCCGTGAAGTGAAGGAAACTTTCGGACGCGGGAGCGCCGCTCCGGCGCCCGCCGCCCTCGCCGCCAAGGTGCGCACGCTCGCCCCGTCGATGACCCGCTCCATGCAGCGCGTCGCCGAGGCGGTCGCGAACGACCCGGCGGGCTGCGCGGCCCTCACCGTCACCGGCCTCGCCGAACTCACCGGGACCAGCGAGGCCACCGTCGTGCGCACCGCCCGCCTCCTCGGCTACCCCGGCTACCGCGACCTGCGCCTCGCCCTCGCCGGTCTCGCCGCCCAGCAGCAGTCGGGCCGCGCCCCCGCCATCACGACCGACATCGCGGTGGACGACCCCATCGCGGACGTCGTGGCCAAGCTCGCCCACGACGAGCAGCAGACCCTCGCCGACACGGCCGCCGGCCTCGACACGGCCCAGCTGGGAGCGGCCGTGTCGGCTGCCGCCGCGGCCCGCCGTATCGACGTGTACGGCGTCGGCGCGAGCGGACTGGTCGCACAGGACCTGACGCAGAAGCTGCTGCGCATAGGGCTCATAGCCCACGCGCACAGCGATCCGCATCTCGCCGTGACGAACGCGGTGCAGTTGCGGGCGGGCGACGTCGCCATCGCCATCACGCACTCCGGGTCCACCGGTGACGTCATCGAGCCGTTGCGGGTCGCGTTCGAGCGCGGGGCCACGACGGTCGCGATCACCGGGCGGCCGGACGGGGCCGTCACCCAGTACGCCGATCACATCCTTACGACGTCCACGGCTCGGGAGAGTGAGCTGCGGCCCGCGGCCATGTCGTCGCGGACCAGTCAGCTCCTGGTGGTGGACTGTCTGTTCGTGGGGGTCGCTCAGCGGACCTATGAGACCGCCGCGCCGGCGCTGTCCGCCTCGTACGAGGCGCTGGCACATCGGCATCGTAGATAGACCATGCCCTGGAGGGCGTACAGCACAGGGCGTTCAGCACACCGAAGTCGAAGAGAGCCGTCTGCTCATGACCTCTACATCCAACCCCCGTGACCTCCGCGCCGAGTTGGAGACCCTCACCACCGAGGCCTTCCGGCCCGAGCTCGCCGAGATCGATCAGCTCCCCACCCTCGACATCGCCCGGCTGATGAACGGCGAGGACGCGGCCGTGCCCACCGCCGTCGCGCGGCGGCTCCCTGAGATCGCCGCCGCCATCGACGCCGTCGCCGACCGGATGGCGCGGGGCGGGCGGCTCCTCTACGCCGGGGCCGGTACGGCCGGCCGGCTGGGCGTGCTCGACGCGTCCGAGTGCCCGCCCACCTTCAACACCGACCCCGCCCAGGTCGTCGGGCTGATCGCGGGCGGCCCGGAGGCGATGGTCACCTCGGTCGAGGGCGCCGAGGATTCCAGGGAGCTGGCCCGCGCCGACCTCGACGCCCTCGCGGTCGGCGCCGCCGACACGGTGGTCGGCATCTCCGCTTCCGGGCGGACGCCGTACGCGATCGGGGCGGTCGAACACGCCCGTGCGCGGGGCGCGTTGACGATCGGCCTGGCCTGCAACCCGGACAGCGCCCTCGCCGCGGCCGCCGACCACGGCATCGAGATCGTCGTGGGGCCGGAGCTGCTGACCGGCTCGACCCGGCTGAAGGCCGGCACCGCGCAGAAGCTGGTCCTCAACATGCTCTCGACGATCACGATGATCCGGCTGGGCAAGACCTACGGAAACCTGATGGTCGACGTCCGCGCCTCCAACGACAAGCTGCGGGCCCGCTCCCGCCGTATCGTCGCCCTGGCCACGGGCGCCGACGACGCCGACATCGAGCGCGCTCTGACCGAGGCGGGCGGCGAGGTGAAGACGGCGATCCTGATCCTGCTGGCCGATGTGGACGGGCCCACGGCCACCCGTCTCCTGGAGGAGTCGGGCGGCCACCTGCGGGCCGCGCTGGCGTCGGCCACCTGACTCCGCCCTGCCCGGCCAACTCCCCTGTTAGCGTGGCCGCATGACGGCACCGACGACCTTCCGCATCGGCGGCGATCTGGAAGTACGGCGGCTCGGATTCGGGGCCATGCGGCTGCGGCCCGGCGACGACGAGGAGGCGCACGCCGCCCATATCGCGGTCGCCCGGCGGGCCGTCGAACTCGGCGTGACCCTGATCGACACGGCCCACCTGTACGGCTGGGGAGCGAACGAGGACCTCCTCGCCGAGGCCCTGCACCCGTACCCGGACGACCTCGTGATCGCCACGAAGGTCGGTATCCGCCACACCGCCACGGGAGAGGGCTGGCGGCACGCGGGCGAGCCGGCCGATCTCCGCGTCCAGGTCGACGAGGCCCTGCGCCGCCTCCGCCTCGACCGGATCGAGCTGCTCCAGCTCCACCGCCTCGACCCGGCCGTCCCGATCCCCGACCAGCTCGGCGCCCTCCGCGACCTGCGCGACGAGGGCAAGGTGGGCCGGATCGGCCTGTCCGAGGTCACGACGGCCCAGCTGGCCGAGGCCCAGGCCGTCGTGGACATCGCGAGCGTCCAGAACCGGTACAACCTCCTCGACCGCGACTACGAGCCCGTACTCAAGGCCTGCGAGGCGGCGGGCATCGCGTTCCTGCCGTGGCGGCCGGCCGCGGCAGGACAGTCGGGCGCGATGGCCGAGATCGCCGCGGTGGCGAAGGAGGCCGACGCGACCCCGACGCAGGTCGTCCTGGCCTGGCTGCTCGCCCACTCCCCGGTGATCGTCCCGATCCCGGGGACGACGAGCATCGCGCACCTGGAGGAGAACGTCGGGGCGGGCGCCGTGCACCTGACCCAGGAGCAGTACGAGCGCCTGGACCGCGTCGCCGCCACAGAAACCCCGTAGCTCGCACAACCCTGCCCCGGTCACGTTGGTCTTGCGTGCGTGAACTCTGCGCCGCGATCGGGTGCAGGGGAGTTGAACACGGGAGATGCACCAAATGTCAGCCACCGCCATTCGCCGTACCATCCTGACCGCTTCCGCGGTCTCCCTCGCGCTTCTCGTCACCGCCTGCGGTGGCAGCGAGCAGAGTGCTGAGGACAAGGAGGCGGCGAAGGGCGGCACCAAGTCCGACAAGCCCGCGGCGAAGACGCTCACCGCCGCCGAGCTGGAGAAGCTCGTGGTCGCCGAGGGCGACGTCAAGGGCCACGCGGTGAAGAAGCCGGGGAAGGCGGACGCCTTCGCGCCCGGTTCCGTGTCCGTCGAGAAGGCCGAGTGCGATGCCGTCGGGCAGGTGCTGTCGGCCCTGCCGGCGGGCAAGCCCGCGGCGACCGTCCAGCGCCTCGTGGTCCAGGAGTCCGAGGCGTCCAAGAAGGGCATGCCCTCGATGGAGGAACTCGCCGAGATGACGGAGAAGGAGGCCGAGGAGGCCACCCTCGCCTCGCTCGACATCACCAAGACGATGGCCTCCCTCTGGTCCTACGACTCCGACGGCGCCGAGCAGGCCCTCGCCACGCTGCGGGAGGCCGGCACGAAGTGCGCCGGGGGCTTCGCCATGACGATCGACGGTGAGAAGCAGCAGGTCACCAAGGTCAGCGAGGAGAAGGTCACGGCCGGCGAGGACGCCGTCGCCTGGACGGTGGGGACGAAGCAGGACGGCAGCGCCGGCGAGACCAAGGTCCTCGTCTTCCGCCAGGGCGCCACACTCGCGGGCTTCTCGTCCTTCAACATCGCCGCGGTCACCCGGGGCGATGCGTTCGAGCAGCCGACCGCCGTGATCGACGCCCAGGCGGCCAAGCTCGGCTGACACGCGACGGGCGGGAGGGCCTCGACCGGCCCTCCGCCCCCGCGACTCACCACGCCCTCAACAGGGCAACCGCCCTTCCTGGTTGACGCTCCTCACCTGCGCCAGCAGCACCGCCCCGCGCGGCGCGGGCCCCACCACGTCCAGCGGACAGTCCCACTCCCGCCCACCCCCGACGGGCCGCAACTGCACCCTGCCGCCCACGTGTCCCCTGACCTCGCCGATACGCCCGTCCCGCGCATCCACGGCATGACTGCCCACGGGAGGCCGCTCCCCGCGCACCACGGAGGCCAGCTTCTCGGCGACCCGGACATTGCAGCGCCCCAGGTCGACGAGCGGGAACGGCTCGTCACTGGCGCCGGTCACCGGATCCACGCACAGGGACGGCAGGATGACGCCGACGCCCAGGAGGGCCTCCCGCAAAGACGCCACCACTTCTTCGGTCGACGGCACGTTTGCCTCACCTCTCCACACAGAGTTTGCGATTCGCAACACAGCGTGGCGGGCACCGCTCTAGCCTGGCCATACGGGAGACACCAACATCTCCGATGTTCGACCGGGAGCTGCCATGCCGGGACCCAAGGACCTCGACCCGTCGTCATCGCCGCGCGCGCTGCTGGGGGCGGAATTACGTCACGCGCGGGAGAGGAAGGGTCTCAGCCAGGAGGGGCTGGGCCTGAAGCTGTTCGTCAGCGGCACGTTCGTGGGACAACTGGAGGCGGGGACACGGCGGTTGCGGCCGGATATGGCGCCGTTGGTGGATGAGGTGCTGGGGACGGACGGGTTCTTCGAGCGGAACTGCGAGGCGGCCACCAAGTCCCGGTATCCGGAGCATTTCGCGGAGGCGGCGGAGGCGGAGGCGACAGCTACGGCGATCAGGCAGTACGCCCCGCTACTCGTCCCGGGGCTGTTGCAGACTCCGGCGTACGCACACGCCGTAAACCGTGCGTACGACCCAACGGCACCCGAGGAGACCATCGACGAGTGGGTGGCGGGCCGGATGGAACGGACACGTCTACTCGACAACCCAACAACGCCGTTGTTGTGGATGGTGCTTGACGAGGCGGTGCTGCGCCGCGAAACGGGTGGGCGGGCGGTGATGGCGGAGTCCCTGCGCCATGTCGCCGACTTGGCCCGGCAGGGCCGCGTCATCGTGCAGGTACTGCCCTTCAGCGCGGGAGCGCACAAGTCGATGGAGGGTTCGCTGCGTCTGATGGACTTCGAGGACGCCCCTCCGCTGGTCTACTTCGAAGGGCCTAGCACTGGGCGACTGGAGGACGACCCGGCCACCGTCGCCCAGCTCAGGTTCACCTTCGAACTCCTCACGGCCTCCGCGCTTTCGCCTCAGAAGTCCCTGGCGTTGATCGAGCAGGTGGCGCAGGATTACGCCCATGAGGAACATCCCTGAGTACGACCTGAGCACGGCTGTCTGGCAGAAGTCGAGCTACAGCGGTGGGGGCGGCAACGAATGCCTGGAAGTCGCCCGCTGGCGCAAGTCGACGTACAGCGGTGGAGGTGGCGGCGACTGCCTCGAAGTAGCCGACGGCCACCCCACCGTCGTCCCCGTCCGCGACTCCAAGAACCCCCACGGCCCGAAGCTCGTGTTCCGAGCATCGGCATGGTCGGCCTTCGTCGAAGCGGTCAGGATCTGACCTAGTGGCCCCCTAGCGTGGTCGTCATGACGGAGACCACGCACAACACCGCCACCACCACCGCCCCTGCCACCGGCGAGCGCTCCGACCTCCTGGAAGCACTCGCCAAGCAGCGTCACTTCCTGCGCTTCACGACCCGCGACCTCACCGACGAGCAGGCCGGGCAGCGGACCACGGTCAGCGAGCTGTGTCTCGGCGGCCTGATCAAGCACGTCACGTCGGTCGAGCGGCACTGGGTCGAGTTCATCCAGCACGGCCCGTCCGCGATGCCCGACTTCACCGCCATGACCGAGAAGGACTGGGCCGCGCGGGCCGACGAGTTCCGGATGCTGCCCGGCGACACACTGGCCGGCGTACTGGCGGAGTACGAGGAAGTGGCCGCCCGGACCGACAAGTTGGTCACCGACCTGCCCGACCTGAACGTCACCCACCCGCTCCCCAAGGCCCCGTGGAACGAGCCCGGGGCTCGGATGTCGGCCCGCAGGGTGCTGATGCACGTCGTCGCCGAGACCGCCCAGCACTGCGGCCACGCCGACATCATCCGCGAGGCCCTGGATGGCTCGAAGAGCATGGGCTGACGCCCCGAAAAACCCGGCCCCGAAGCTCAAGCGGCCAGTCCCGAGCCCTCTTTTCAAGGAATGGTTGGAGGGCCTGAACCCACCCTCCCACCCCGCGAGTTGACTTGGAGCATTCGGCTTGCCACGCAGAGTCACGATCGTCTAGCGTGCCCGAATAACGAACAGCCCCCGCCAGGTGCTACCAACACCTGCGGGGGCTTGACCAACGAGATCGCTAGGACTCGATCCCATGGCTGCCTCCCAGCTTAGTGCTGCCTCCCTACCCGCGCACGCGTCCCCGCACCCGATGGCCAACCCGGGTTACGGCAAACGCAGCGCCCCCGACCAACACCGCCGCACGGCCCACGACTTCGCCGCCCTCCCATCCCGTGAAGCCGCCATCGCCGCGTACATCGACCGCCTCCCCGACGGCGCCGACATCTCCGTAAAGACGCTGGCCAAACAGCTCCCGTACGGACAGTGCGCTCTCCGCACGGCCCTCAACAACCTCCAGCGGGCAGGCCACTTGCGCCGGGGCCGCGAGCGGATCACCGGCGAGGGCAGCTCGCGATGGATCACCCGATCGTGGTTCACCCGCACCGCGCGCGACGACGACTGGTGGGCGACGTTCACCCGGGGCGACGTACCGCAGGAGCCCCCGGACCACCCCCGCCCGACCCGCTCCCGCGCGCACATCCTGCTCGCCGCCCTGGGCCGCGAGGCCCCCGCTCTCTCCCTCTCCGAGGCCGACTGCGCGGCGCTCGCCCCGCTGGTCACCGACTGGTACGCCCGGGGCGCCACCGACACGGATGTAGTCCGCGCCCTGACGACCGGACTCCCCACGCCGGTCCACCACCCGGCGGCCCTCCTCCGCCGCCGCCTGACCGACAAGCTCCCACCGGAACCCGCACCGGCCCCAGGTCCTACCCGCCGCATCCTGGAATGCGCCGAATGCGGCGTGCCCGGCCGCCCGGAAGCCCTGCCGGGCGGCATCTGCGGCGCATGCCGGGGCGCACGCGCCCCCGACCGCGACCACGCACCCCTGCACGCCTCCGCAATCCGCGCCTACACGGCGGAGATCCGTGCCGGAATGTCCGTACGACGACACGAGAGGACACCCGCATGACAGCGCCCACGGTCCGACGGCACCACCACGGGGCACGATGGGAGGAAGGAGGCGAAGCCATGACCCCAGATACCGCCGAACGCCCGCAGATGTCCGTCGAGGACTTCGAGGAACTCGTCCGCAGGGCTCCGAGGGAACTGCAGAACAGGCTGGAGTTCCTCGGCGGAAGGCTGTGCATCCGGCACGGCCCGCTCGACGTCGACGAATTCGAGGAGTTGGCCGAAGCGGCTCCCGAAACCGTGCGGCTTGAGTACATCAACGGAAAAGTAGAGGTCAAGGCAGTGCCCGACGGCAACCACGGCGAGATCTTCATGTGGCTGCTCCGCCAGTGCATGCTGCAGCGTCCCGAGCTGAATCTCATGCCCGAGCGGGGCGTCAAAGCCGAGGCATATCGCAAGGGCCGCGCCATCACAGACGGCTTCCTGGCGCCCGAGGGTCACTTCAAGGGGCACGGCAACTGGTCCGCAGCCGACGGCGCCCTCATGGCCGTAGAGATCACCTCCCGCGACCGCGACACCAACCAACGCGACCGCATCGACAAGCCCGTCGGCTACGCAGGGGCCGAGATTCCCGTCTACCTCCTCATCGACCGCGACATCGACACCGTCACGGTGTACAGCGAGCCGAAGGACGGGCGGTACCTCCAGGCATCGTCCTACCCGTGGGGGTCCATCGTCGAGCTGCCCGCCCCCGTCGGCATCACCTTGAACACCGAGAAGCTCAAGGACTACGCGGACTGACGCCCTTCGGACGGCATGGAGCTGCGGCCCGGTTGGAAGCAGAGCATCCCCATGTGCATGCTGAAGGCTGCCCGCAGCACCAGCCCCCGGCCCCCGCGAGCTCCCGGAGCCACCCCATGAACCACGCCCAGCTCACCGCCCTCGGCCGCGCCCTCCGCCTCCTCGGCGAGCACGGCGAGGCCCTCACCGCCGACACCCCGGACGCCAGGCTGCACGAGGTCAAGGCGGATCTCCGTCGCGCCCTGGACCTCGTCGACGAGAGCGTCACCGGCGCCGCCCCCAGCACCCGCTGCCCCGAGCACCCGAACGGCCCGGTCGACGAGAACGCCCACGACCTGTGCCTGCTCTGCGAAACCCGCCGCCGGGCCGCCCGCCGGGCCGAGTACAACGGCGGTCCCGTCCCCCCGCCCACCGCCGGGACCGGCCCCTCCCGCTACGGCGTCCGGGGCGACCGCCCCCAGCCCCAGCAGCGCTGGCTGCCGGAGCTGTGGAACGGGCAGGAGTGGCAGCTCTGCGGCACCCCGCGCCGCGACCACCGCGAGGCCGAGCTCTACCTCGCCGCCGCACGCCGCGGCCCGCGCCCCGCGATGGCGTACCGGTTGGTGCACGAGTTCACCGACTACGAGGTGCTGCGCGTCTGGGGCACACCGGTGAAGGTCGACATCGAGCCGTTGGGCAACCTGTAGCCAGACGGCCTCCGGCTACGACTTCGCCCCCGCGGGCTCCGCCGCGCCCTTGGGCTCCATCGGCTTCCCCGCAGCGGCAGCGCCCCCCTGCCGGGGGATGAACGACGCCACCACGAACGCCAGCAGCGCCGCCCCCGCGCCCACCGCCAGGACCACCTTGAAGGCGTTCTCGGACGGGACCGCGGACCCTCCGAGGTTCAGCGTCATCTGGGCGAGGATCACACCCGCGACCGCGCTCGCACTGGACGTGCCGAGAGAGCGCATCAACGTGTTGAGGCTGTTCGCGGCGGCCGTCTCCGACGCCGGTACGGCGCTCATGATGAGGGCGGGCATCGAACCGTAGCCGAAGCCGACACCGGCGCCGATGACGCAGGCCACCAGGACGAAGTGCCAGACCTCGGACATCAGGACGATGTTGAGGCTGTAACCGGCGGCGATGATCAGCACACCCACCATCAGCGTGACCTTCGGCCCCTTGGCCCGGGAGATCGCGGCCGACACCGGGGCCGTGGCCATCATCACGAGCCCCGACGGCGCCATGCACAGACCCGCGATCAGCATCGACTTGCCGAGGCCGTAGCCCGTCTGCGTGGGAAGCTGGAGGACCTGCGGGTTGACCAGGCTCATCGCGAACATCGCGAAACCGACGGCGATCGAGGCCAGGTTGGTGACCAGCACCTGACGGCGGGCCGTGGTCCGCAGATCGACCAGCGGCTGGTCGGTACGCAGCTCCCACCAACCCCACGCCAGCAGGATCACCCCGGCCGCCGCGAACAGACCGAGCGTCGTACCACTGGTCCAGCCCCAGTCGGCACCCTTGGAGATGGCCAGCAGCAGACACACCAGCCCGGTCGCCAGGCCCGCGCCGCCGACCAGGTCGAAGCGCCCGCCGGTGCGCACCCTGGACTCGGGCACGAACAGCACCACGCACACGAACGCCGCGACACCCATGCCGGCCGACGTCCAGAACAGGACGTGCCAGTCGAAGGAGTCAGCGATCAGCGCGGCGGCGGGCAGGCCGAGCGCGCCGCCGATGCCGAGGGAGGCGCTCATCAGGGCGGTGGCGGAGCCGAGGCGTTCGGCGGGCAGCTCGTCGCGCATGATGCTGATGCCGAGCGGGATCACACCGGAGGCCAGGCCCTGGAGCACCCGTCCGACGATCATCGGGACCAGTGCGTCGCTCAGGGCGCAGACCACGGAGCCGCTCACCAGCAGCACGATGCTGACCAGCAGCATCCGCCGCTTGCCGTACATGTCGCCGAGCCGCCCCATCACCGGCGTGGCGACGGCGGCGGCGAGCAGCGTGGCCGTGACCGCCCAGGCCGTGTCCGACGCGGGCGCGTCGAGCAGTCGGGGCAGCTCCGGGACGATCGGGATGACCAGGGTCTGCATCAGCGAGACGACGATGCCGGCGAAGGCCAGCACCGCCACCACGGCGTTCGGCCTCGGCGGGGCGCCACCCCCGGCCTCGGCGGGAGGAGCAGGGGCTTGGGACATGGCGGGGCCTCCGTCGGCGTACGAGCACAAAGGGGTGCGTAATTGACCGAGGCAACCTTAAGTCAGCTGATTGACTTACTCAACCGGCGCCGATCAGCCCTCCCGCCGCACGAACGACCGGACCCGCTCCTCGTCCAGCTCGTACACCGTCTCGTGTGCCCGGGGATCCCGCGCGTGGAGGGTGTGGAACATCGGCCCCGCCGCCCCGCCCAGCTCCACCAGCGAGGCCGACGCCCCGCGCACCACGCGCTCCGTGCCGGGCGCGGCCGTCAGGTCGATGCGGTTGACCACGCCCGGGGTGACCCACACCGGGACGGACTCCAGCAGCCCGAAGAGCTGGAGGTGGTAGTGCCCGCTCAGCACGGCCCGTACGTCACTCCCCCGGATCGCCGCCGCCAGCTCCTCGGGGTCGCGCAGCCCGAAGTGCGGCTGGGTCGCCGAGAGGGCGAGGCTGATCGGCGGATGGTGGAGGGCGAGGACGGTGCCCCGCCCGGCGGGCTCGCTCAACACCCCGCGCAGTCACTCCAGTTGGGCCGCGCCCAGCCGGCCGTACACCTTCCCCGGCACCAGAGAGTCCAGGGTGACGAAACGCCATCCGGCGACCGTGCTCACCGCCGCCCGCTCCGCCGCCGGGGACTCCAGGGCCGCGACGGGCTCCGGATGCCCGCTGCCCAGCACCTTGCCGAAGGCGGTCCGCTCGTCGTGGTTGCCGGTGGTGTAGAAGACGGGGGCGTTCAGCGGGCGGGCGAAGTCGCCCACGAGGTCACGGACCGCCGTATACGCCTCCACCGCTCCGTCGTCGGCGAGGTCACCGGTGACGACGACCGCGTCCACGTCCCGCAGGTGACGGAGATCCGCGAGCATCAGGCGCAGGGAGTCGGTGGCGTTGACGCCCCACTTGTTCGGGGCGTCGGTCCGTTCGAGATGGGTGTCCGAGAGATGCAGTATCCGCATCTCCCGGACGATAGACGGGCAGTTGGTGGTCAGGACAGCGACTTCAGCGCCGCCGCGTCGTAGGGCTTGAGCTCGTCGAGGCGGTCCGCCAGGACCTTCGCCGCCCACTCCGGGTCCTGGAGCAGGGCGCGGCCGACGGCGACCATGTCGAACTCGTCGCGCTCCAGGCGGTCCAGGAGGTCGTCGATGCCCTTGACCTCGGAGCCCTCACCGGCGAAGGCCCTGATGAAGTCGCCGTTCAGCCCGACCGAGCCGACCGTGATGACGGGCTTGCCGGTGAGCTTCTTCGTCCAGCCGGCCAGGTTGAGGTCGGAGCCGTCGAACTCCGGGATCCAGTAGCGGCGGGTGGAGGCGTGGAAGGCGTCGACGCCGGCCGCGGCGAGCGGGGCCAGGATGGCGTCCAGCTCCTCGGGGGTCTCGGCGAGCCGGGCGTCGTAGGCCTCCTGCTTCCACTGCGAGTAGCGGAAGATGATCGGGAAGGACGCGGAGACCTTCTCGCGCACCGCGGCCACGATCTCCGCGGCGAACGTCGTACGGGCCACCGGGTCGCCGCCGTACGCGTCCGTGCGGCGGTTGGTGCCCGCCCAGAGGAACTGGTCGACGAGGTAGCCGTGGGCGCCGTGGATCTCCACGCCGTCGAAGCCGATGCGCTCGGCGTCCGCGGCGGCCTGGGCGAAGGCGTCGATGACGTCGTCGAGGTCGCTCTGGGTCATCGCCTTGCCGGTGGCCTCCTCCGCGCCGATGCGCAGGCCGGAGGGACCGACCGCCGGGGCGTCGGCGAACGGGGGCTGCCCCTGCTCACGCACCATGCCGATGTGCCACAGCTGCGGGACGATCTTGCCGCCCCCCGCGTGCACCGCTTCGGCGACCTTCGCCCAGCCGGCCAGCTGCTCCTCACCGTGGAACCGGGGGACGCGGTCGCTCTGCCCGGCCGAGTCGTGGCCGACGTACGTGCCCTCGGTGACGATCAGGCCGACACCGGCCGCGGCGCGACGCGAGTAGTACGACACGACGTCCTCGCCGGGGATGCCGCCCGGGGAGAACATGCGTGTCATCGGCGCCATCGCGATGCGGTTGGGGACGGTCAGGCCGTTGATCACGGTCGGCCGGGACAGGATCTGGGCCGCACGGGAGGTGGCGGACTGGGTGACGGTCACGTGGAGGGCTCCTCGGAAGTGGCTCTGTTAACCAGGTGGTATGTGCGCGCGCATTGTTGCACCTACTTAAGCAACCACCTATGCACTACGGCACATTCCGCCTCCGACCACGTTGTGCTGTGACCCCGAACACCCTTGAGGTACGTCCAGTGCACGCCCCTAAGGGGCGCGGGGAACTGCGCGACCAGCCCCCACTCACCCGCACCCGCCAACGCGCCGAGGGCGGCACCCCCTGTCGCAACAGGAAGTACCGCCCTCGGCAAGGACGTTGATCAACCGGGGGCCGAAGCCCCCGAGGTCGATCAGAAGTCCATGTCACCGCCCGGCATGCCGCCACCGGCAGGCGCGGCGGCCTTCTCCGGCTTGTCGGCGATGACGGCCTCGGTGGTGAGGAACAGCGCGGCGATCGACGCGGCGTTCTGCAGCGCGGAACGCGTGACCTTGGCCGGGTCGATGATGCCCTCGGCGACCAGGTCGACGTACTCACCGGTCGCGGCGTTCAGGCCGTGACCCGGGGTGAGGTTGCGGACCTTCTCCACCACGACGCCGCCCTCAAGGCCGGCGTTGACGGCGATCTGCTTCAGCGGGGCCTCGAGGGCGAGCTTGACGGCGGCAGCGCCGGTCGCCTCGTCACCCTCCAGCTCCAGCTTCTCGAAGACACCGGAAGCCTGGAGCAGGGCCACGCCACCACCGGCGACGATGCCCTCCTCGACGGCCGCCTTGGCGTTGCGCACGGCGTCCTCGATGCGGTGCTTGCGCTCCTTGAGCTCCACCTCGGTGGCGGCACCGGCCTTGATGACGGCCACGCCGCCCGCGAGCTTCGCCAGGCGCTCCTGGAGCTTCTCGCGGTCGTAGTCCGAGTCGCTGTTCTCGATCTCGGCGCGGATCTGGTTCACACGGCCCGCGACCTGCTCGGAGGAGCCGGCACCGTCGACGATGGTGGTCTCGTCCTTGGTGATGACGACCTTGCGGGCCTTGCCCAGGAGGTCCAGGGAGGTGTTCTCGAGCTTGAGACCGACCTCCTCGGAGATGACCTCGCCACCGGTGAGGATGGCGATGTCGTTCAGCATCGCCTTGCGGCGGTCGCCGAAGCCCGGGGCCTTGACGGCGACGGACTTGAAGGTGCCGCGGATCTTGTTGACGACCAGGGTCGACAGGGCCTCGCCCTCGACGTCCTCGGCGATGATCAGCAGCGGCTTGCCCGACTGCATGACCTTCTCCAGGAGCGGGAGCAGGTCCTTGACGGAGCCGATCTTGGAGTTGGCGATCAGGATGTACGGGTCGTCGAGCGACGCCTCCATCCGCTCCATGTCGGTGGCGAAGTACGCCGAGATGTAGCCCTTGTCGAAGCGCATACCCTCGGTGAGCTCCAGCTCCAGACCGAAGGTCTGGGACTCCTCGACGGTGATGACGCCTTCCTTGCCGACCTTGTCCATCGCCTCGGCGATGAGCTCGCCGATCTGGGTGTCGGCGGCGGAGATGGAGGCCGTGGAAGCGATCTGCTCCTTGGTCTCGACATCCTTGGCCTGCTCAAGCAGGGCGGCGGAGACGGCCTCGACGGCCTTCTCGATACCGCGCTTGAGGGCCATCGGGTTGGCGCCGGCGGCTACGTTGCGCAGGCCCTCCTTGACCAGGGCCTGGGCGAGAACGGTCGCGGTGGTCGTACCGTCACCGGCGACGTCGTCCGTCTTCTTGGCGACTTCCTTGACCAGCTCGGCGCCGATCTTCTCGTACGGGTCCTCGAGCTCGATCTCCTTGGCGATGGAGACACCATCGTTGGTGATCGTGGGGGCGCCCCACTTCTTCTCGAGGACGACGTTGCGACCCTTGGGGCCGAGCGTCACCTTGACGGCGTCCGCGAGCTGGTTCATGCCGCGCTCGAGGCCGCGCCGCGCCTCCTCGTCGAACGCGATGATCTTGGCCATGTGAAGTGGTCCCTCCAGGACTGGGGGTGATTCCTTCGGACCGCGCCCGCGCCCGCGACGGACGGCTCACATGCCTCGTGGTTCCTTGCCCCACTTGGCCTGCGGGCCTCACCGACCCGGTCCTTCTTTGTCACTCTCACCTTCAGAGTGCTAACGCAATGATTAGCACTCGACCCATGCGAGTGCAAGCGGCTCTCGGGGATCGGGCGGGGCGCTCCGCCCGGGGCGAACAGGGCGCGAACGCGTCCCGGACACGGCGAAGGGCCCGCACCCCCCAGGAGGTGCGGGCCCTTCGAAGAAGAACGTCGCTGCTTTAAGTCGACGCGTGCTTCAGCCGGCCGCCAGCCGGACCATGTCCGCCTGCGGCCCCTTCTGACCCTGCGAGATCTCGAAATCGACTCGCTGGCCCTCTTCCAGGGTGCGGTACCCGTCCATCTGGATCGCGCTGTAGTGGACGAAAACATCCGCACCACCGTCGACCGCGATGAAGCCGTACCCCTTCTCCGCGTTGAACCACTTGACGGTGCCCTGAGCCATGCCTAACTCCCCTATTACTGGCCCTTGCACAGATCCACACTTCGCGGATCCGGGTCAGACCTCACCCCCCATCGGTCGGGGGCGTGCGCCGGAACGCGTCGACCGCGGCTGAATGTATCTGCCCAACTGCCGTCTGCAACAGGTCAATCGGACGAGAAATCCGGGCACGACCGGTCGGGAATGTGGGGACAATTCCTCTGACTTCAGGTCAAGTCGGGCCCGGCAAAGGGAACAAAAGCCGCAAAAAACCCGCACACTTTGGCTACTTCTTGTCGGGCTCGCGGTGGAATTCAAGGGCTGCCGACCTGTAGATCAGCGGCGCGTTCCCCAACTGTACCTCGCTCAACCACACAGAATTGCCCCCTCCGCTTCTCTCACGGAGGGGGCAATTCGATGAACTCTCGGTGACCGGGGTTACCGATGGTAATGATCGGTCATTCGGTCAGGCTCAGCCGCCGGCGACGGCCGGAATGATGGAGACGCCCGCACCGTCCGGGGTCGCGGTCTCCAGGCCCTGCTCGAAACGGACGTCGTCGTCATTGACGTACACGTTGACGAACCGACGCAGCTTGCCCTGGTCGTCCAGCACCCGGGCGGCGATCCCGGTGTGGTTCTTCTCCAGGTCGGCGATGACCTCACCGAGGGTGCCGCCTTCGGCGGCCACTTCGGCCTGGCCACCCGTGTAGGTGCGCAGGATGGTGGGGATGCGGACGTTGACGCTCACGTTGTGACCTCCGGTCAGGTAGTCGCCCTCAGGGGCGCGGGGCTGTGTTGCATGTGCGGCTGCCGCCGCGTGGGCGCGACCGGCCCCCACCGGCCCGCGGACGAACGACTAGGCGAGTCCGGCCTCGCGGAACGAATCGAGGTTGGGACGAATGGTCGCGGTGAGCCCCGTACCGGCCACCGCGTCCAGCGTCTTGAGACCGTCGCCGGTGTTGAGGACGACCGTCGTCTTCGCCGGGTCGAGCAGCCCGTTCTCGATCAGCTTCTTCGTCACACCCACGGTCACCCCGCCGGCGGTCTCCGCGAAGATGCCCTCGGTCCGGGCCAGCACCTTGATCGCGTCGACGACCTGCTCGTCGGTCACGTCCTCCACCGCACCGCCGGTACGGCGGGCGATGTCCAGGACGTAGGGACCGTCCGCCGGGTTTCCGATCGCCAGCGACTTGGCGATGGTGTTCGGCTTCTGCGGGCGGACCACGTCGTGGCCGGCCTTGAACGCCGTCGACACCGGCGAGCAGCCCTCGGCCTGGGCACCGAAGATCTTGTACGGCTTGTCCTCGACGAGCCCGAGCTTGATCAGCTCCTGGAGACCCTTGTCGATCTTGGTGAGCTGCGAGCCGGAGGCGATCGGCACGACCAGCTGGTCCGGCAGCTGCCAGCCGAGCTGCTCGCAGATCTCGTACGCCAGGGTCTTGGAACCCTCGGCGTAGTACGGCCGCAGGTTGACGTTGACGAAGCCCCAGCCCTCGCCGGCCGGGTCGCCGATCAGCTCGGAGCAGAAGCGGTTCACGTCGTCGTAGTTGCCCTCGATGCCGACGAGCTCGCCGCCGTAGACGGCGGCCATGACGACCTTGCCCTGCTCCAGGTCGTGCGGGATGAACACGCAGGAGCGGAAGCCGGCCCGGGCGGCCGCGGCGCCCACCGCACCGGCGAGGTTGCCGGTGGAGGAGCAGGAGAGGGTGGTGAAGCCGAAGGCGCGGGCGGCCTCCAGGGCCTGGGCGACCACACGGTCCTTGAAGGAGTGCGTCGGGTTGCCGGAGTCGTCCTTGATGAACAGCTTGCCGGCGTCGACGCCCAGCTCACGCGCGAGGTTGTCGGCCTTGACGAGCTGGGTCCAGCCGGGGTTGATGTTCGGCTTGGTGGCCACGTCGGCCGGAACCGGAAGGAGAGGCGCGTAGCGCCAGATGTTCGCGGGGCCCGCTTCGATCCGCTTGCGGAGCTCCTCGGCGCCGTAGGCCGAGAAGTCGTAGGCGATCTCCAGCGGGCCGAAACACTCCTCGCACGCGAAGACCGGTCCGAGGGGGACCCGGTGGCCGCACTCACGGCAGGAAAGCGCCGCGGCGGGGCCGAGGTCTACGGTGGATTCGGTGGTGCTTGCAACAGTCTGCGCAGCCATGTGAGGCGAGGCCCTTTCTCCTCATCTTCCTCACGACGCATCTCGCCGTGAGACGGATTTGGCACCTTCCCTAGCCGGGAGCCTCGCGTGAACGAGACCGGCTGGAGGGTTGCCGGGGCTTCATCGGGCCGTATCCCTCTGCCCCTCTGGATGAGCGGTATGAAGTTGTGGTCGGCGGGCCGGTCAGGACATGCGATGGTCACCCGCGTTGTTCAAGACTGTAACCGACAACCAGGACAGTTGAGATAGTCGTCCGAACCGCGAGATGGATCACACGCTAAGGAGCCGCCTACGTGCTGGAAGAAGTCGAGCGCTGGCTGAGCACCCGCTCCTGGTCCGCGACCGATCGTCCGCTCCACCAGATCCTGGCCGCCAAACAGCGTACGGGCCAGTCGGTCTCCGTCGTCCTGCCCGCGCTCGACGAGGAGGAGACGGTCGGCGACATCGTCGCGGTCATCCGTCACGACCTCATGCGGCAGGTGCCGCTGGTCGACGAGATCGTCGTCGTCGACTCGGGCTCCACCGACCGCACCTCCGAGGTGGCCGCCGCGGCGGGCGCGACCGTGGTGCACCGGGACGCGATCCTGCCGCGTATCCCGGCCGTGCCCGGCAAGGGCGAGGTGCTGTGGCGCTCCCTGCTCGTCACGACCGGGGACGTCGTCTGCTTCATCGACGCCGACCTGAGGGAGTTCTCCTCCGACTTCGTCTCCGGCATCGTGGGCCCGCTGCTCACCGACCCCGACGTCGATCTGGTCAAGGGCATGTACGACCGTCCGCTGGGCGGCGCCGCCGGTCAGGGCGGACGCGTCACCGAACTCATGGCCCGTCCGCTGCTGAACATGCACTGGCCCCAGCTGGCCGGTTTCGTGCAGCCGCTCGGTGGCGAGTACGCGGCTCGCCGCGGCCTGCTGGAACAGCTCCCGTTCCCCGTCGGGTACGGCGTCGAGCTGGGCATGCTGGTCGACGCCCTGCATCTGGTGGGCCTGGACGCGCTGGCCCAGGTGGACGTGGGGGTGCGCAAGCACCGGCACCAGGACGGGCAGGCGCTCGGCCGGATGTCCGCCGCGATCTACCGCACGGCCCAGCTGCGGCTGGCCCGCGGACACCTGGTCCGGCCCTCCCTCACCCAGTTCGAGCGGGGCGAGGACGGGTTCGAGCCGCGTACGTACTCCGTGGACACGGAGGAGCGGCCGCCGATGGTGGAGATCGCCGAGTATGCGACGCGCAAGGTCGCGTAAACGCCGGAAACCGGCCGTATACAGGGCGTACGAGAGCCCGCCACTGAGCGGAACCGCACGTTTGAGCGTTTCCGGGCCGGGCTAGGTTGAGGCGTATGGCTTCCACGCAGGGTGCTGTCAGGCAGGGTGCCGCCAAGGTGCTGGTCGCGTCGAACCGCGGCCCGGTCTCGTACGAGGTGCGCGACGACGGGTCGCTGCACTCCAGGAGGGGCGGCGGCGGTGTCGTCTCCGGGCTGTCGGCGATCGGGCCGGACGCGGGCGCCCTGTGGGTGTGCTCGGCGCTGTCCGACGGGGACCGGGAGGCGGTGCGGCGCGGGGTCGGCGAGGACGGCGTGCTGATGCTGGACATCCCGGCCGACGTGCACGCCGACGCCTACAACGGCATCGCCAACTCGGTCCTCTGGTTCGTCCACCACATGCTCTACCAGACGCCGCTGGAGCCGGTCTTCGACGCGGAGTTCCGGCGCCGGTGGGCGTCGTACGAGACGTACAACCGGGCCTTCGCCGAGGCGCTGGCCGGGCAGGCGGCGCCCGGGGCGGCGGTGCTGGTGCAGGACTATCACCTGACGCTGGTGCCGGGGATGCTGCGCGAGCTGCGCCCGGACCTGCGGATCGGCCACTTCTCGCACACGCCGTGGGCGCCGCCGGAGTACTTCCGGATGCTGCCCGACGACGTCGCCGGACAGGTGCTGCGCGGAATGCTCGGCGCGGACCGGCTGGGGTTCCTGACCCGGCGCTGGGCGGACGCCTTCGAGGCGTGCTGTGCGGAGTTCACCGGCGGGCTCGGGGGCACCCGGGTCGGGGTGCACGGGCTGGGCGCGGATGCGGACTTCCTGCGGGCGCGGGCGCATCAGCCCGACGTGGCCGAGCGGATGGCGGCGCTGCGGGACGAGATCGGCCCGGCCGCGGACGGAAGCGCCCGCAGGACGATCGTGCGGGTCGACCGCACCGAGCTGTCCAAGAACATCGTGCGGGGTCTGCTGGCCTACCGGCAGCTGCTCGACGACCACCCCGAGTGGCGGGAGCGGGTGGTGCACGTGGCCTTCGCGTACCCCTCGCGGCAGGACCTCGCGGTGTACCGCGACTACACGGCCGAGGTCCAGCGGCTGGCGGACGAGATCAACTCCGGCTACGGGACCCCGGCCTGGACCCCGGTGGTCCTGCACGTCAAGGACGACTTCGCACGCTCCCTGGCCGCGTACCGGCTGGCCGACGTGGCCCTGGTCAACCCCATCCGGGACGGCATGAACCTGGTCGCCAAGGAGGTGCCGGTCCTCTCCGACGAGGGCTGCGTGCTGGTGCTGTCACGGGAGGCGGGGGCCTTCGCGGAGCTCGGCGAGGACGCGATCGCCGTGAATCCGTACGACGTGACCGGCACGGCGCGGGCGCTGCACGAGGCGTTGTCCGTGGGGCCGGAGGAGCGGGCTGAGCGGTCGAAGCGGCTGGCCGCGGCCGCGACCGCGCTGCCGCCGGCCCAGTGGTTCCTGGACCAGCTGCACGCGCTGACCGGGGAGTCCGGGGCGGCCGGTCAGCCCGCCTGAGCCGCGATCGCCCGCAGCAGTCGTACGACCCCCTGCGGGCCGTCGACCACGATGTCCGCCTTCTCCGACAGCTCGGTGACCTCCTCGCTGCCGCTGCACACCAGGAGGCCGGGGGTGCCGTCGGAGCGGAGTGCGTCGACGGCGGCGTAGGCGGGGAGGTCGCCGAGGTCGTCGCCGGCGTAGAGGACGGACCCGGCGCCGAGGTCGCGGGCGTAGTCGCGCAGGGCGACGCCCTTGTCCATGCCGGGTGGACGGAGTTCGAGGACCATCCGCCCCGGTTCGACGATGAGGCCGTGGCGGGCGGCGAGGTCGGCGAGCGGGGCTCGGAGGGCGTCGAAGGTGCCCTGGGGGTCGGCCGCGCGGCGGGTGTGCACGGCCAGGGCCCGGCCCTTGTCCTCGGTCCAGGTGCCCTGTGCGATGCCGTCGAGGAGGCCCGGCAGTTCGGCGCGGACGGCTGCGACGCCGGGGTGGGGGGCGGGGGCGGTGACCTCGCCGGTGGCGGCGTCCCAGCGTTCGGCGCCGTAGTGGCCGAGCACGACGAGGTGCTCCAGGCCCGGGGCGTCGGCGAATCCGCCGTACTTCACGGCGATGTCGGCCGGGCGGCCGGTGATCACCGCCACCGCGGCCGCCTTCGGGGCGAGTGCGGTGAGGGCCGGGAGGGCGTCGGGGTGGGGCCTCGCCTTCTCGGGGTCCGGGACGATGGGGGCGAGGGTGCCGTCGAAGTCCAGCGCGATGAGCGCCCGCGCGGGGTTGGCCAGGATGGCGGCGAGGCCGTCGCGGCCGGGTTGGGTGGCGGGGGTCGGCAGGGGTTCCGTGGAGTGGCCCATGCGGCGACCCTATCCAGGAGAGCGCCCCCGCCGCCCCTACCCGTCCCGTCCCTGGGGGCTGCCGCCCCCAGACCCCCGCTTTCGGCCCTGAAGGGACCTCGTCCTCAAACGCCGGACGGGCTGAACAACCCAGCCCCTCCGGCGTTTGAGGAGCGGGGTCTGGGGCGGAGCCCCAGAAGGATGGGACGGGTAGGGGCGGCGGGGGCGAGGAACCGCTCGTCAGCGGTCGCCGCGGCGCCCCTCCCGCACCCGCCGCAACCGGTTCACCGTCACCGGATCATGGGCCAGCGCCCGCGCGTCGTCCAGCAGGGCGTTGAGCAGCTGGTAATAGCGGACCGGGGCCAGCCCCAGCTCCTCGCGGATCGCCCGCTCCTTCGCCCCGGGCCCCGAGAACCCCCGGCGCTCCAGCGCGAGAACGGCCCGCTCGCGCTCGGCGAGGGCATCGGGCTCAGGCGGGTCCTGACTCATGCGTCGCACCCTAGCTCCCGCCACCGACACCCTCGCCGGCGACGACCACTACTCCGCGCTCTCCGCCCTGAACGCGGTCGACTGCAGCTGCCCCAGGACCGCCGACGGACTCCCGCCGGCGGCGACCGTCCCCCCGATCCGCTTCTTGACGTCCGCACTGACCGCCGCCCACGACGTCCGCCCCACCGGGTACAGCTCGGAGAGCGAGAGCTGCTCCAGGAACGGCTTGAGGTCGGCGTCCTGCGGCGCCGCGGTCATCACCGTGGACGCGGAGTTCGTGACGGGCAGCAGGTCGTACTCCCGGGAGAAGTCCAGGACGTTCTGCTTGTCGTAGACGAAGTCGAGGAAGTCGCCCACCTGCTCGGCGTGGCCGTTCTGCTTGAAGGCCATCATCCAGTCGGCCACGCCCATGGAGACCTTGGTCGGCCCCTCCCGCCCGGGCATGGGCACCATGCCGAACTTCACGCCCTTCTTCCCGGCCATCTGCATCAGCGAAGGATGGCCGTTGAGCATGCCGACGTCACCGGCCGCGAACGCGGCGAACGCGTCGGCCCGGTTGAGCTTCCCGGGCGCGACCGGGCCGGTGAGCCCCTTGCCGACCAGGTTGTTCTTGAGCCAGTTGAACGTGGCGACGTTCTCGGTGGAGTCGATGCTGTACGAGCCGACTTCGGCGTCGGTGTAACCGCCCCCGCCGCTGAGCAGCCACTGCATGGTCTCGGCCTGCGCCTCCTCGGCCCCGAGCGGCAGCGCGTACGGGTACTTCACGCCCTCCGCCCTGAGCGCCTCGGCGTCGGCGGCCAGCTGCTTCCAGGTGGTCGGCGGGGTGAGGCCGGCCTTCTGGAAGAGGGTCTTGTTGTAGAAGAGCAGCCGCGTGGAGGAGGCGAAGGGGATGCCGTACTGGACCCCGTTCACCTGTCCCGCGTCCGCGAGCTGCGCGACGAGGTCGGCCTGGACGGGAATGGAGAGCAGGTCGTCGGCCTCGTAGAGGAGGTCCTTGGCGGCGTAGTCGGCGTACGCGCCGATCTGCGCCATGTCCGGCGCCTTCCCGGCGTCGACCATCTCCCTGACCTTGGCGTCGACGTCGTTCCAGGAGTACACCGTGACGTCGACCCGGACGCCGGCGTGCTCCTCCTCGTACTCCTTGACGAGCTTGTCCCAGTACTTCTGGGAACTGTTCGCCTCGTTGTCGCCGTAGTCCGCGGCGACCAGCCTCAGTGTCACCTCGTCCGGACCACCGGTCAGCCCGCAGCCGCCGAGAGCCGCCGTGAGGCCCAGCGCGGACACGGCCGCGATCGCTCCTGTACGCCCTGTACGCCTCGTACACCTACGCCGCTGCACGCTGAACCGCCCCACACCTATCATTCGAAACTTTCGAAACGTCATACATATTGCCCCCAATAGGTCTACACCACGTAAGTGGACTAGACCTCTCGCGGGTGCGCAAGACACACTGTCCTCCGTGAGACACGTCATCGCCCTCGATGTGGGCGGCACCGGGATGAAGGCCGCCCTGGCAGGGGCGAGCGGCGCGTCGCTGCACCAGGCCCGCCGCCCGACCGGGCGCGAGCGCGGGCCGGACGCGGTCGTCGAGGGCATCCTCGACTTCGCCGCCGAACTGCGCGCGTACGGCGAACAGCGCTTCGGCGAGCCCGCGGCCGCCGTCGGCGTCGCCGTCCCCGGCATCGTCGACGAGGCGGAGGGCATCGCCGCCTACGCCGCCAACCTGGGCTGGCGGGACGTACCCCTGCGACAGCTGCTCGTCGAACGGCTCGGCGGCCTTCCCGTCGCCCTCGGCCACGACGTGCGCACCGGCGGTCTCGCGGAGGGCCGGATCGGCGCGGGCAAGGGAGCCGACCGTTTCCTCTTCGTGCCGCTCGGCACCGGGATCGCCGGCGCCATCGGCATCGACGGCCGGGTGGAGGCGGGCGCGCACGGCTTCGCGGGCGAGATCGGCCACATCGTCGTACGGCCCGGCGGGGCCCCCTGTCCGTGCGGGCAGCGCGGCTGCCTGGAGCGGTTCGCGTCCGCGGCGGCGGTGAGCGAGGCGTGGGCCGCCGCCTGCGAAGACCCGCAAGCGGACGCGGCGGACTGCGCGAAGGCCGTCGCGTCCGGTGATCCGAACGCCGTACGGGTGTGGCAGGAGGCCGTGGACGCGCTCGCCGACGGCCTGGTCACCGCGCTCACCCTGCTGGACCCGCGCACCCTGATCATCGGTGGCGGCCTCGCCGAGGCGGGGGAAACCTTGTTCACACCGCTGCGGGACGCCGTCCGGCGGCGGGTCACCTTCCAGAAGCTGCCGGAGATCGTCCCCGCGGCGCTGGGCGACACGGCCGGTTGCCTCGGCGCCGGGCTCCTGGCCTGGGATCTCCTCGACCACACCGACCGTACGGAGGTATCTCCCTGATGGCGAACGCCCTAGGGGCGCGGGACAGCGCCGATAAGCGGCTCCGCCGCGGAGCGCGACCAGCCACGACGAACCCGCACCCCGGATCGGACAAAGCGCCCCTGATCCTCTCCGGCGCCCACGTGGTCTTGCCGACGGGAACCCTCAAAGAGGGCCAAGTGATCGTCGACGGCACCCGAATCACCGGTACGGCCCCGGAGAACGCTCACCACATCGACCTCACCGGGCACTGGCTGGTACCGGGCTTCGTGGACCTCCACAACCACGGCGGCGGTGGAGCTTCGTTCACTTCTGGCACGCCGGACGACGTGGTCAAGGGCATCCACACCCACCGCCTGCACGGCACCACCACCCTCGTCGCCTCCACCGTCACCGGCGACATGGACTTCCTCACCCGGCGCGCGGGCCTGCTCTCGGAACTGGCCGAACAGGGCGACGTCGCCGGCATCCACTTCGAGGGCCCCTTCATCTCCCCCTGCCGCAAGGGCGCGCACTCCGAGGCACTGCTGCGCGACCCGGACCCGGCGGAGGTCCGCAAGCTGATCGACGCGGCGCGCGGGCACGCGACGATGCTCACCCTCGCCACCGAACTGCCGGGCGGCCTCGACTCCGTACGCCTCCTCGCCGAACGCGGCGTCATCGCGGCGATCGGGCACACGGACGCGACGTACGAGCAGACGGTGGAGGCGATCGAGGCGGGCGCGACGGTCGCCACGCACCTGTTCAACGCGATGCCGCCGCTGGGCCACCGCGAGCCCGGCCCGATCGCGGCCCTCCTGGAGGACGAGCGGGTGACCGTCGAGCTGATCAACGACGGCACCCATCTGCACCCGGCGGCGCTGGAGCTGGCGTTCCGGCACGCCGGTGCGGACCGGGTCGCGTTCATCACGGACGCAATGGACGCGGCCGGCTTCGGCGACGGCCGCTACATGCTCGGCCCGCTGGAGGTGGAGGTCGCCGACGGTGTGGCGCGCCTCGTCGAGGGCGGCTCGATCGCGGGGTCCACCCTCACGCTCGACCGCGCCTTCAAGCGAGCCGTGACGATCGACCGGCTGCCGGTCGAGGACGCGGTGGCGGCCCTCTCCGTCAACCCGGCCAAGCTGCTCGGCCGCTACGACCGCATCGGCTCACTGGAGCCCGGCAAGGACGCCGACCTGGTGATTCTGGACGCCGACTTCGAACTCAAGGGCGTGATGCGCCGGGGCGAATGGGTGGTCGATCCCCAACTGGGGTGATCTGTCCTGCTGTTGGGGGCGGCGGTTGTCCTGGGAGACTGGGACGGCCGCCGTCCTTTTGGCATGATCGTGAACCTCCGGACGGCGCGTTGGGCGAACGGACGGCACACACATACTGAACTTCTTCGGGGGAGGTCGGCCCAGGTGATCCTCACGGTCACACTGAACACCGCTCTCGACATCACCTATCGCGTCCGGGCCCTGCGCCCCCACGCCTCCCACCGGGTCTCCGAGGTGACCGAGCGTCCCGGCGGCAAGGGCCTGAACGTGGCCCGGGTGCTGGCGACCCTCGGGCACGAGGTGACGGTCACGGGTTTCGCGGGCGGTGCGACGGGCCGTGTGCTCCAGGAACAGCTCACGGGGATCCCCGGTGTGGTGGACGTGCTGGTCCCGGTGACGGGCGCGACCCGGCGCACGATCGCCGTGGTCGACGAGCACACCGGCGACACGACCCAGCTCAACGAGCCCGGCCCGACGGTGACCCCCGCCGAGTGGTCCGCCTTCCAGGAGGCGTACGAGGTTCTCCTCACCTCAGCCTCCGCGGTGGCCCTGTGCGGCAGTCTGCCGCCGGGCGTGCCGGTGGGGGCGTACGCCGGTCTCGTACGGGCCGCGAAGGCCGCCGGGGTGCCGGTGCTGCTGGACACCAGCGGCGAGGCGCTGCGCCGGGGCGTAGCCGCCCGCCCGGACCTGATCAAGCCGAACGCCGAGGAGCTGGCCGAGCTCACCGGTGCCCACGAGCCGTTGCACGCGACGCAGGACGCCCGTCGACGCGGGGCACGCGCGGTGGTCGCCTCCCTCGGCACGGAGGGCCTCCTCGCCGCGACCCCTGACGGGCGCTGGCGCGCCACCCCGCAGACCCGCCTCCGCGGCAACCCGACCGGCGCGGGCGACGCGGCGGTCGCGGGGCTGCTGTCGGGGCTGGTGGAGCGACTGCCGTGGCCGGACCGACTGGCCCGCGCGGCGGCACTCAGCGCGGCGAGCGTGCTGGCACCGGTGGCGGGCGAGTTCGACCGGGGGGCGTACGAGGAGTTGCTGGGGCGGGTGGCGGTGACCGGGGAGGCCACCGCGGCCTGACGGCTACGGCTACTTGACCCAGCCCTTGACCAGCCACATCTGGTCGATGAGGGCGTCGCACTGGTTGCCCTGCTCGCAGGACACCTTGATCGTGTTCGTGCCCTTGTTGAGCTGGACGTAGTTGTAGGTCTTCGTCCAGCCCTTCTCGTAGTCGCCCTCGGGTCCGCCCGCCCAGTTCTTCAGGTCGACCGGGGAGTCGGACGCCGTGCCGTTGACCGTGAGGGTGGCGGTCTGGTCCTTGCCGGGGACGCTGTAGCCGACGTACACGGTGTACTTCCCGGACTTCGGGATCCCGTTCACGGACCAGGTGACCGACGAGCCGACCTGGTTGAAGCCGGTGACATAGACACCGCCGTCCGCCTGGGCGCCCTTGATGTCGGACGCCGTGGCGGCGCCGCCCGCGAGGGCCAGCGCCTTGGCGTCGATCGTCGGCAGGTCGTCCTCGGCCGCCTGGCTGTTGCTGTTCGACGGGCTCGGCGCGCTGCTCTGCTGGGACTGCGTCGGGGTCGAGTCGGCCTTGTTGTCCTTGTCACCCGGATCGTCGTCGCCGCCCAGCATGGCCACGCTGATGCCGATGACGACCGCCGCGACGACGGCGATCGCGCCGATCAGCAGGCCCTTGGTGTTGGGGCCTGAGCCACGGCCGCTCCCGGACCCGCTGCCGCCGCTGTACGCGGGCTGCTGCTGGGCCGTCGTCGCCCCGCCGGGGTGGGTCTCCGGTGCCGCGTAGTGGGCGTTCGGCTGGTTGTACGCGCCCTGCTGTTGCGGTACCTGGCCGTACGCGGCCGTCGGTGCCTGCTGGCCGTACTGGCGCTGGCCGACCGCTCGCACCCGGTTGACCGAGCCCGGGTAGCCGTAGCCGCCGCCACCGGAGGGCGGCTGGGCGCCGTTGGCCTGCCCGTCGGCGTAGAGGTAGCCGAACGGGTCGTCGTCCTCGGGCGGCGTATTCGCGCCGTTGTTGCCGGACGTCATCCCTTTGGTACTCCTCACCAGGTGCGGGCGGATGCGATGTGGGGTCAGAATGGCGAGCCTACCCGCTCCTGCTGACCCAAACGGGTGACTCGGATCGCATCAGCTCGCTGACCTGGGAGTTACCCGGCGCGTCTGTGTTGTTTGGGACGAGATCGTTTCTCTACGTACATCCGCTCGTCAGCGGACTTCAGCACTTCGTCCGCGGTCATCCCGCAGTGTGCCCACCCGATACCGAAGCTGGCGCCGACCCGCACGGCCCGTCCTTCGGCCCGGATCGGCTGGATGATCTCGTTGCGCAGGCGTACGGCGAGGTCCTGGGCGTCGGCCCGGCCGAGCCCGTCGGCGAGGATCACGAACTCGTCGCCGCCGAGCCGGGCCACGGTGTCGCCGTCACGGACCCCTCGGGTCAGCCGGCGCGCGACCTCGATGAGCACCGTGTCACCCGCGTTGTGCCCGAACCGGTCGTTGATCGACTTGAAGCCGTCGAGGTCGCAGAAGAGGACCGCGAGCCCCTTGGCACCGTCGTCCCGCTCACCCTCGGCCGGGGCCACGGTGTGGACGTGGTGGTCGTAGGCGTCGAACGCCGCCACCGCGGGCCGGAAGTCGAAGCCGTGGCCGTTGGCGTCGTAGGCGGGGTGGCCGTAGGCCGCGTCGACCGACTCCAGGGCGGCGCCGAGGGAGGTGCCCCCGGTGCGGGCGGAGTCGAGTGCCTGTGGCGTCGAGGAGCGCTGGCACAGCCGGGAGGAGAGGCGGGAGCGCAGCTCGGCGGAGTTCGGCAGGCCGGTGAGCGAGTCGTGGGAGGCGCGGTGGGCGAGCTGGAGCTCGCGGCGCTTGCGGTCCTCGATGTCCTCGACGTGGGTGAGCAGGAAGCGGGGGCCGTCGGCGGCGTCGGCGACCACGCTGTTGCGCAGGCTGACCCAGACATACGTACCGTCACGGCGCCCGAGTCGCAGCTCCGCCCGTCCCCCCTCGGCGGACGTCCGCAGCAGGGTGCCGATGTCCTCGGGGTGGACGAGGTCGGAGAAGGCGTAGCGACGCATCGCGGAGGCGGGGCGGCCGAGCAGGCGGCACAGGGCGTCGTTGGTGCGCAGGATCCGGCCGTGCTGGTCGCCGCCCATCTCGGCGATGGCCATGCCGGACGGGGCGTACTCGAAGGCCTGCCTGAAGCTTTCCTCACTCGCGCGCAGGGCCTGCTGCTCGCGCTCCAGCCGGACCAGTGCCCGCTGCATATTCGCGCGTAGACGCGCGTTGCTGATCGCGATGGCGGCCTGGAAGGCGTACATCTGGAGCGCCTCGCGCCCCCAGGCGCCCGGCAGCCGGCCGTTGCGCGGCCGGTCCACGGACAGGACGCCGATCAGCTCGCCGCACGCGCCGCCCTGCACACCGGGCGTGTACATCGGTGCGAAGAGGCGGTCCGAGGGGTGCCACTCGTCCTCGAAGCGGGGCGCGGGGCCGTCGGTGTACCACTGCGGTACGTCGTCGTCGTCGAGGATCCAGCCCTCGGTGTGCGGGATGAAGACCAGGTCGCCCCAGTGCCGGCCCATGCTCAGCCGGCGGTCCCAGGAATCGCGCGAGCCGACCCGGCCGGTGATGAGGGCCTCGGCCGCGGGATTGCCGGAGAAGGCGGCGACGACGAGATCGCCGTCGGGGCGTACGAGGTTGACGCACGCGAGCTCGTAACCGAGGCCGGTGACGACACCATCGGCGACCGTCTGCAGCGTGTCCGCCAGGCTGCGGGCCGTGTTCATGTCAGCCATGACCTGGTGCAGTTGCCGCAGGGTCGCAAGGCGGACATACGGCTCCGACTCGGTCTCCATGCTCGCCCTCCCCCCGAGACCTCGCAGTGAATCAAGGGTGCTCTTCGGCGTATCTTCCTTGCTCGGTTCACCGCCACTGAATCACAGCGCGCTGCCTACTCGGTACACAGGGTCAACAATTAATGCCCCTTGTGACTCAAGTCACAGATAAACGTGAACAATTGAGCGGAGTTTCTGCGATTTTCCTGTGCTTTTACTGAACGCAAACTCGGCGTGCTTGTGGAGATGCCCCGAAACGGTTCCGAACTGGCGCACCGGCCTTCCGTCCGTAGTCCTAGGACCCTTCTCGGGCGAAGGCCCGATGTCGGGTGCGCCAAGCTGACACTAGCGTTTTCCGCGTGCCGAACACTTCCCCGCCCGCGCCGCCCGTGACCGCCGTCCTCCCCGCCGCCCGCGGCGCCTTTGGGCATGCTGAGGGAGTGAGCAACGACGAGTTCCGTGCCGCCATGTCGCGGCTGGCCGCGGGAGTGGTCCTGGTGACCGCGCTCGAACCACCGCTGGACCCGGACGACCCGCACGCGCCGGCCGGCGAGGACGTCGGCATGACGGCCACGGCGTTCATGTCGGTGTCCCTGGACCCGCCATTGGTCCTGGTCAGCCTGCGTGAGGGGTCCCGCATGGACGATCTGCTCGCCGAGCAGCCCCTGTGGGCGGTCTCGGTCCTCACCGAGAGCCAGCGGCACATCGCCGGCCGCTTCGCCATGAAGGGCCGGGTCAGCGACCGCCTGCTGTTCGCCGACATCCCGTACGTCCGCGGCGGGGAGTCCGGCGCCCCGCTGGTGGGCGGCGCCCTGGCCACCCTGGAGTGCCGTACCGAACAGCGCGTCACGGCCGGCGACCACACCCTGGTGATCGGCCGGGTCCTGTCGGCGTCGCTGCCGAGCTCGGACGGAGGGCCGCTGACGTATTTCCGGGGGCGATACCGGCAGTTGGGGTGAAGATCGGCGATCAAGGCGGAAGCCGGGGCCCGGAACGGGAAGCCCGACGAAAATCCGTGGCCGCCGATGACCACGCGGCATACGGTCCCCGGATGACATCGACTCCCTCGGCTGCCGCAACTCCGGCGACTCCCGCACTCCGCCTCGAAAAGATCACACCTGGAAACTTCGAGGCGGCGACCGGCATACGCGTCCGCCCCGAGCAGGAATTCGCCGTCTCCCCGGTGACGCAGTCACTCGCCGAGGCATACGTCCACCCCGCGGGCGTCGCCTGGCCCCGCCTGATCGTCGACGGCGACCGCCCGGTCGGGTTCCTGATGGCCTTTCTCGACGTCGACTGGCGCGGCGACGGCACCCTCTTCCGCTCGGGCCTGTGGCGGCTGAACATCGCCGCCGGGGAACAGGGCCGCGGATACGGCCGGTTCGCGGTCGAGTCCGTGGCCTCGGAGATCCGCCGCCGCGGCGGCAGCCGGCTCTACGTCACCTGGCATCCCGGCCCGAACGGCCCCGAGGGCTTCTACCTCGGGCTCGGCTTCCGCACCAACGGGGAGACCAGCGAGGGCGAGACGGTGGGCGTGCTGGAACTGGAGCCGGAGCGGAAGCCGAAGCCGGGCCAGGCGGGCGATGGGGCGGGTGACTAGACCGGCCTGATGTCGAGCCGGGACACCCGTTCGGGGTCGGTCACGATGTCGATCACGGCGATCCGATCCCGTACGAAAGCAAACTTCAAAGCCCGTTCCACCCGACCCCCGACGACCACCAGCACCCCCGTGGCACCGTCGACGAGCGCGGGTCGCGCGACCGCGGCGAGCGACCCGTAGGTCGCCGCACCCCGCGCCACCGCCGCCGCACCCGTGGCCACCCCGGCCTCGGTGCGCGCGATGACGTCCGGATCCAGGACGTCGAGCAGCCCTTGGAAGTCCCCGTCCCGAGCGGCGGCGAGAAAGGCGCCGACGACCTCCCGCCGCCTGCGCGGCTCCGCCTGGCCGGCCCCGGGCGCCTCGGCGCCGCGCACCCGACGCCGCGCACGGCTGGCGAGCTGCCGCGCGGCGGTCGGCGTACGGTCCACGACGGCCCCGACCTCCTCGTACGGCACCCGGAACAGGTCGTGCAGCACGAACGCCAGCCGCTCGGCGGGCGTCAGGGTGTCCAGTACGACGAGCAGGGCGACGCCCACGGAGTCGGCGAGGAGGGCGTCCTGCTCGGGGTCGCTCACGGCGGCGGAGGCTGTGGGGGCGGCCGGGCCGGCGTCCAGGGGCTCCTCCGCGCGGGACCTGCGCGACCGGAGCATGTCCAGGCAGACCCGCCCGACGACCGTCGTCAGCCAGCCGCCGAGGTTGTCGATCCGGGTGGTGTCCGACCGGCTCACCCGGAACCACGCCTCCTGCACCGCGTCGTCCGCCTCGGCGGTCGACCCGAGCATGCGGTGGGCGACGGCACGCAGGTGAGCGCGGTGCGCCTCGAACCGCTGGGCCAGGAAGTCCTTGTCACTCATCCGTCCGTCACAGCCTCTCGTCGCGATCCGTCGTCAGTTGCCTGACGGACGGCGCGACGCGGATGTGACACGACGGACGAGCACGTCGGTGCGGCGGAGCCGCTACCCCCAGCCGCGCCCTGACCGCCCCCGCTTGGTCTCCGAGCGCTGCTTCTTCACCCGCAGGCGGCGCTCGTTGATCCCCCGGGGAATGCGGGTCGGCTTGCGCGGCTTGGGGGGCGGGGCCGTCGCCTCGGCCAGGAGCGCCGCGAGGCGTACGGCGGCGGTCTCGCGGTTGCGCCACTGGGAGCGGTGCTCGGAGGAGCGGACGGTGATGACGCCGTCGACGAGGCGGGACGCGAGCCGCTCGAGCGCCCGCTGCTTCCACACCTCGGGCAGCGCCTCGGTGCTCGCCAGGTCGAAGCGAAGCTCCACCTGCGAGTCACTGGTGTTGACGTGCTGGCCGCCCGGGCCGCTCGACCGCGAGAAACGCCACATGAGCTCGGCCTCGGGCAGGGAGACGGAGCCGCGGATGACGTGGGGACCAGACATGTCCTCCATGTTCCCTGTCGTGTCCGGTCCACGTCACGTGAATATCGGCTCTTCGTGCTCGCCGTGCTCCCTGTGCTCCCCTACGGGTGCTCTTTGGCAAAGAAAGTAAAGACACCTGGAACTTGAGGTACCCCTCTCTGCGTTCATAGGGGTAGCTGTAGCTTCTAGCCGTACCGCAACGAGGGAAGGGACTCCCAACAATGGCTGTAAGCCTGTCCAAGGGTGGCAACGTCTCGCTCACCAAGGAGGCTCCGGGCCTGACCGCCGTCACCGTGGGCCTCGGCTGGGACGTCCGCACCACCACCGGCACGGACTTCGACCTCGACGCCTCGGCGATCGCGGTCAACCCGCAGGGCAAGGTCTATTCGGACGGTCACTTCGTCTTCTTCAACAACAAGCAGACGCCGGACCAGACCATCGTCCACACCGGTGACAACCGCACCGGCGAGGGCGCGGGCGACGACGAGGCGATCAACGTCAACCTCGCCGGCCTCCCGGCCGACGTCGACAAGATCGTCTTCCCGGTCTCGATCTACGACGCGGAGAACCGCTCGCAGAACTTCGGCCAGGTCCGCAACGCCTACATCCGCATCATCAACCAGGCCGGCGGCGCCGAGATCGCCCGCTACGACCTGTCCGAGGACGCGGCCACCGAGACCGCGATGGTCTTCGGCGAGCTGTACCGCAACGGCGCCGAGTGGAAGTTCCGCGCGGTCGGCCAGGGCTACGCCTCGGGTCTCGTGGGCATCGCGCAGGACTTCGGCGTGAACGTCTGACGGACGCCGCACCGCCCTGCGCGCAGGGCAGCACCGCACTGGAACCCCTGGCTTCGGCCGGGGGTTCCGGGGTTCCCGGGCTGTCGGCCGAGGGCTTCGATTAGGTTGCCCCACATGATCCTTGACCCCCTTCCCCTCACCTCCGACCACGACCTCCCGGCCCCGCTCCTCACCGAACTCACCGCGCTCTACGCCTCCAACCGCGACTTCCACGCACTCAGCGGCGACTTCCCTGACCCCGACGACGTCCGGCCGGAGCAGGTGGCCGCGGCGCTGGCCGAGGAGTTGCGGGCCCCCGGGGCGGAGGTGCTGCTCGCGCGCAGCGCCGGACAGCTGGTCGGGGTCGTGATCACGCTGGCCCGGCATCCGGACCCGTCCGACCCGGACCCCTGGATCGGGCTTCTGATGGTGGACGCGGGCGCGCAACGCCAGGGGCACGGAGGCCGGTTGGCCTCGCTCGTCGAGGACCGCTTCCGCGCGGCGGACCGCACCGCCGTGCGCCTCGCCGTCCTCGACAACAACCCCGCGGCCCTCGCCTTCTGGACGGCCCTCGGCTACGAGACCATCGGCTACGGCAGGGACCGCGAACTCGACCGCCCCTGCACGGTCCTGCGCAAGCCGCTCACCACACCGCCCGCCCCCTCCCCCGGCACCGACGAGACCTGAAACCGGCATGGACTGGACGACCCTGGCCGGCACCGCCCTGGGCGCGCTCGTCGGCGTCGGCTCGACGCTGCTCGCGGACCGGGCCCGCTGGCGCCGCGACCTCACCGACCGGGTCCGGCAGGAACGCCGGGACATCTATGTGACCGTGCTGACGAAGTACCGGCTGGCCTACGAGGCCATGCACGCGGCCGCCGTCGCCGGCCGGGACGAGACGGACGCGGCGCGCTCGGCGCGGGAGACAGCCGTGCGGGAGGCGTTCCGGGCGTCGGGCTGCGACGAGGCCCGTGAGACCGCACTGCTCTGCGCCCCACAGGAGCTGTCGGATCTGCTGGAGGACGTCTACGCGACGCTGCGGGACCTCCAGGACGTCTTCGCCGCCGGTGATCCACCGCTCGGCTCACCCGGGTTGCAGGAGCGGCGGCTCAAGCACGCGGAGGCGGTATGGGCGGTGCGTGCGGCTGTCCGGCGGGACCTCGACCGGGCGGTCCAAGGGCGGGCAGCATGAAGGGCGGGCGGGCCTGAGGGCGGGCGCCGTCACGGGTGGTCGGGCTTGCCGTCCCCGTACAGCCAGTCCGCCCAGATGCCGTCGAAGTCCTCGTCCGGCGCCCTCTTCTCGACGTATGCCGTGAAGTCGGCGGTGGACGCGTTGCCGTGCCGGTGTTCGGCCGCCCAGCCCCGGAGGATGGCGTAGAAGGTGTCGTCGCCGACCGTCTGGCGGATCTTGTGGAGGACCATCGCGCCGCGCTGGTAGACGGGGTCGCCGGAGAGGTGCGCGGCGCTTGTGGGCTTGGCGGGCGGGAAGGACCAGAGGTCCTCGTGGTCGTCCTCGCCGTGCTCGTACAGGGCGTCGAAGGTCTTCTGCGCGCTGTCGCCGCCGTCGTCCTCCCGCCACAGCCACTCCGCGTAGGTCGCGAAGCCCTCGTTCAGCCACATGTCCCGCCAGCTCTTCGGCGTCACGGAGTTGCCGAACCACTGGTGGGCGAGTTCGTGGACGAGCAGCTCGGTGCCGGGGGCGCCGGGGAAGACGGGCCGGTTCTGGGTCTCCAGGGCGTAGCCGGCGGCGTCGGGGCTCTCGATGATCGCGCCCGTGGAGGAGAAGGGGTACGGACCGAAGTCGGTCTCGGCCCAGTCGATGATCCCGGGGATCTCGGCGAGCACCTTCCGGCCGGCCGCGTCCTGGTCCGGCACCACGGCGACGTACACGGGCAGGCCGCTCTTGGTGGTGGAGCGCTCGATGTCGTAGTCGCCGACGGCGAGCGTGGCGACGTAACTGGCCATGGGCTCGGCGGTGCGCCAGCGGAAGGTCGTACGGCCTTCCCGGGTCGACCGGTTGAGCAACTCGCCGTTGGAGACGGCCTCCAGCCCTTCCGGCACGGTCACGTCGATGTCGTACGACGCCTTGTCGGAGGGGTGGTTGTCGGCGGGGAACCACGCCATGGACCCGACGGGTTCCCCGAGCGCGAGTGCCCCGTCCTCGGTCGGCAGCCAGCCCTCCTCGGATCCGTCGGCGTCGGTGATCGTCAGCGGGGTGCCGGAGTAGCGGACGGTGACACGGAACGTCTCGCCGTCGTCGAGGTCGTCGTGGGGGCGGACGGTCAGCTCCTGCCCGGCGCGGTTCCAGCGGGCGCGCTCGCCCTCGACCGTGACGCTCTCGACGTCCAGCCCCTTGAGGTCGAGGTCGAAGGCGGAGAGGTCCTGGGTGGCACGGGCGGTGAGCGTGGCGGTGCCGGTGAGGTGTTCCTCGCCGGGGTCGTAGCCGAGGTCGAGGTCGTAGTGGGTGACGTCGTAGCCGCCGTTGCCGGCCTTGGGAAAGTACGGGTCGCGCACTCCGGAACCGCCGGGGGTGCCCTGGACACCGCCACCGCACGCGGCCAGGACGACCAGGGCGGAGGCGACAGTCAGGGCAACGGGCGCGAAACGGGACACGCCAGTGATCCTATGAGGTCGGGCGTGACACCATCACCTGCGTGCTCGACATCGGCTACGCCCTCTCCACCCGCTTCCCGGACCCCCCGCAGACGGACTACCGGCGCGCGGACGTCCGCGCCCTGCGCCACGACCTGTTCTGCGGAGACGTCTACCTCGCCGACACCAAAGCGGACCGGGAGTTGTCCACAGCCTGGGGATGGGTGCCGGTGCTCGACTTCGCGTGGGCCCTGTGCGACATCGCCGAGCGGCTCGACCAGGACCCGGCCGGCTCCCGCGCCTCCCGCCCCCAGCACGCGGAACTGGACTTCACCGAGTCCACCGACCGCATGCTCTTCGAGCGCCGCTTCGGCTGGGTGGACGTCGAGGCGGACTGGATGCCGGCGGAGGAGGCCCCGCTGACCTTCTCGCACAGCGAACTGCGCCGCGAGGCCCGTGACTTCCTGCACGACCTGATCGCCGACCTGATCGACCTGCACGAGGATCTGGGCGAGAACCCGGCGATCTGGACGCTCCAGGCCCGCTATCCCCGGGTGGCCTGAGCACAACGGCGGCCCTCACGACCCGCAAAGCGGGTCGGAGAGGCCGCCGCCACACGGAAACCCGGCGCGGAACCCGTCGCGCAGGGCTCCGCGCCACCCGCTGTCTCAGCCGGCGATCGGGCCCAGCTCGATGTCGGAGACGGTGAGGCTGAGGGACTTCGCGGAGATGTCGGTCAGGACGGGCAGGCCGTTGGGGCCCTGCTCGAAGTTGGCGGTGAGGCCGTCCACGGAGCCGCCGACGGAGAGGCCACCCGCGACGCCGTCGAGGTCGGCGTCGGCTATCTCACGGGTCTCGATGGGGGAGATGTTGCTCATGCTGATGAGCGTCCTTCTTCTCTGGTGGATGGGTCGCCGAAATGCGTGGCGCACTGCGACGGAAGCCCGTCGGACGACTCCGACGACCCCCGTCATGCCGGGATCGAAGCACGCTCGCGTGGCGGGTGGGCAAGCGAACGCCCATCCCTCTACGGGCCGTTCACAGCATGGACCAAAGCCGTCCTTCAACCCCTCCGACGTTCCACAGTCCTCCCCTCAACCCTCCACGCGGATCCCCAGCTGCGCGGCCAACACCGGTGCCAGATCCAGTAGTTGACCAGAACTGATCACCGCGCCCGACAGTCGGTCCACCCCGCGCGCGATGTCCAGTTCGGCCGCCCCCCGCAGGTCCACGTCCGCCAGCGTCACCCCGGTGAGGTCCGCCCCCTTCACCGCGCAGTCCACGAACTCCACCCGCTCCAGCCGGGCGCCCCCGAAGTCCGGCTCGACCAGGACGCAGCCCTCGAAGACGACGTCTGTGAGCCTGGCCTTGCGCAGGTTCAGGTAGTCGATCTTGCCGCCGCGGATCACGACCCGCTCCAGCGCGGCCCCGTGCAGCTGCACCCCGCCCAGCCGGGCGTCGACCAGCTCCACATCCCGCAGGGTCGACTCGGCGAGGTCGGTGCCGACACCCCGGAGCCCCGTGAGGGCCGAATCGAGGATCCGGGCGTGCTGCAGTCTCGTCCCGTCCAGCGCGCACCCCGTCAGCGCGCAGTCCATGAAGCGGGCGCCCCCGCCGTCCTGCCCGGTGAGGTCCTCCTCCCGGAACTCCAGCCCGTCGTAGTCCCCGTCCGGCTCCAACTCCCCCTCCCGGAACGGCTCCAGCGGCGGCAGCCGCACCTCGGGCCGCCGCGCCGCCTTCACGGCGCCCCGCCCCGGACCGCCGCCCTCACCCATCGCTCTCCTCGCCATGCCCCCATGCTGCACCCCACCACTGACAATTCCCGTGACCTGCGACGACACCCCCGATGTCACATTCCGGGTGCCCAGCACCGTCGTACTCACAGAGAAGGCCAGACAGGCGACCCCGAGTACGAGGGAGACCCCCAGCCATGCACCGCATCACCGTCATCGGCGGCGGCTTCGCCGGACTCACCGCTGCGATCACCGCCGCCGAGGCGGGCGCCAAGGTCACCGTGTACGAAGCCCACCACACCCTCGGCGGACGGGCGCGGACCGCCGAGGGGCCGTACCGGACGAACGAGGGACCGCACGCCCTGTACAGCGGCGGCCCGCACTGGGCCTGGCTCAGGCAGCGGGACCTCATCGGACCGCTCGCGCCGATCCCGCCCCTGGAGGCCGCCCGGCTCCGGCTGCGGCACCGCGGCGTCCTGCGCCGCACCCCGCCCTTCGCCATGCTCAAGCTGCTGCGGCGCGGCCTCCCCCAGGCGCCCGTCGACGTCGACTTCCGGACCTGGGCCACCGGCATCGCGGGCGAGGAGGGCGCCCGCGCCGCCGCGCACTACTCCGCGGTCGCCGTGTTCCACCATGACCCCGGCGCCCTGTCCGCCGCGTTCGTGCGGGAGCGGCTGCGCCGGGCCACCAGGCTGCCGCCGGAGGCGCACTATCCGCAGGGTGGCTGGGCGACCATGATCGACCGGATGGCGGCCCGCGCCTGGAACCTCGGGGTCCGGATGGAGACCCTCTCCCGTGTCGACAGCCTCGACGACCTCGCCGGCCCCGGCAGCCCGGCGGCGGAGGCGCCCGTCATCGTCGCCACCTCCCTCGACGCCGCCCGCCGGCTCCTCAAGGACGACTCCCTGACCTGGACGAGCGGCCGTACGACGCTCATCGACCTCGCCGTACGGACCCGGCGCGGGGACGCCTTCGCCGTCTCCGACCTCGACGAGACCGGCTGGCTGGAGCGCGGGGGTCTGGGGGCGTCCCCCAGAAAACGCAGCACTGCGCAGGACCGGTCCCTCGCGCCCGCCGGTGAACAGCTGATCCAGGGCCAGATCCCGATCGCCCCGCACGAGACCAAGGCCGACGGCATCGCCCGCGCCGAACAGCTCCTCGACCTCGGCTTCCCCGGCTGGCGCGAACGCGTCACCTGGCGGCGCGAGTCGGTGGCGAGCGGCCGCACCGGCGCCGTCGACCTGCCCGGCACCAGCTGGCGCGACCGCCCCGCCGTCGACCGCGGCCACGAAATCTATCTGGCGGGCGATCAGGTCGCCGCCCCCGGCGTCCTGTCCGAGGTCTCCTTCAACAGCGCGCTCACGGCCGTGTCCCTCGCCCTCGGCCGGCACGCCCTTGACCTCAAGCGAGCTTGAGGTTGCAGCATCGGTCAGCCGCCTCCGCTCGCACCCGGCCGCCTCCGGTCACCTCCGGCCGACTCCGGCGACGGGACGGGCGGCGCCCTGACAACCCGAGTTCACCGATGGGGGACCCCGATGCACGCCATCCGCCTGCACACCTTCGGCCCGGCCGAGAACCTCGTGTACGAGGAGACCGGCGACCCGGCACCAGGCCCCGGCCAGGTCCGTATCGCCGTGGCGGCGGCCGGGGTCCACCTCCTCGACACGGCCCTGCGCGAGGGCGTCCAGGGCCCCGCGCCGCAGCCGACCGCGCTGCCCACGATCCCCGGCCGCGAGGTCGCCGGAGTCGTCGAGTCCCTCGGTGAGGGCGTCGCGCAACTCTGGCTCGGCAAGCGCGTCGTGGCCCACCTCGGCTTCGCCCCGGGCGGGTACGCCGAGCTGGCCGTCACCGACGCCGACCGCGTCCACGAGATCCCGGCCAACCTCGACTTCGCCGAGGCCGTCGCCATGATCGGCACGGGCCGTACGACCATGGGGATCCTCCAGTTCGCCGAGCTCGACCCGGACGCGGTGGCCGTGGTCCCGGCGGCCGCGGGCGGCATCGGCACACTGCTCGTGCAGTACGCGAAGAACGCCGGGGCCGTCGTCATCGGCCTCGCGGGCGGTCCGGGAAAGGCTGCCCGCGTACAGGCGAACGGCGCCGATCTCGCCGTCGACTACCAGGACCCCGCGTGGCCCGGGAAGGTCCGCGCCTTCCTCGGCGGGCGGCCCGCCACCGTCGTCCTCGACGGCGTCGGCGGTGACGTGGCCCGCGAGTCCGTCGCCCTGCTCGGCCCGGGCGGCCTGCACCTCGTCTTCGGCTGGTCCGGCGCCGGTCTGCACGACGGCGAGCCCTACCTCGTCGACGGCGTCTCCCAGCAGGTCCTCGGCCCCGTGATGATGCGGAAGGCCGGCGGCCCCCACCCCGTACGGACCCTCGAACTGCGCGCCCTCGCCGAGGCCGCCGCGGGCCGCCTCACCCCCGCCGTGCAGCGCTTTCCGCTCGCGGAGGCCGCGGCAGCCCACCGTGCCCTGGAGACGCGCGCGACCACTGGAAAGGTGGTATTGGAGCCATGAGCAGCAGCAAGCCCCCGCCCGACCGCGTTCCGCGCCAGTCCCGCGACCGGATACCGCACCCCGCTCCGGATGCGATACCTCCCGATTCATGGTCTTCTGGCCGGGTGAACGTCACCCGAACGGGTGAACCTGCCCAGGCCGCCGACCCCGACCCCCGCCGCTGGTGGGGCCTGGTGATCATCGCGCTCGCGCAGCTCATGGTCGTCCTCGACGCGACCATCGTGAACATCGCGCTTCCCTCCGCCCAGGAAGACCTGGGCATGACCGACGGCAACCGCCAGTGGGTGATCACCGCCTACACCCTGGCCTTCGGCGGGCTGCTCCTGCTCGGCGGCCGGATCGCCGACCTGGTGGGCCGCAAGCGCACCTTCGTCATCGGCCTCGTCGGCTTCGCCGCCGCCTCCGCGCTGGGCGGTGCCGCCACCACCTCGGGCATGCTCTTCGGCGCCCGCGCCCTCCAGGGCGTCTTCGCCGCCGTACTGGCCCCGTCGGCCCTGTCGTTGCTGACCACGACCTTCACCGACCCCAAGGAGCGCGGGAAGGCCTTCGGCATCTACGGCGCCCTGGCCGGCAGCGGCAGCGCGATCGGTTTCATCGTCGGCGGTCTGCTCACCGAGTACCTGGACTGGCGCTGGTGCCTGTACGTCAACGTGCCCATCGCCGTCGTCGCCGTGATCGGCGCCCTCGCCCTGCTCCACGACAGCCCCGGCCACGCGGGCGCCCGCCTCGACGTGCCCGGCGTACTGCTCGGCTGCGGCGGTCTGGTCGCCATCGTCTACGGCTTCGCCGAGGCCGAGCCGCGCGGCTGGACCGACCCGATGGTCATCGCCCTCTTCGCGACGGGAGTCGCCCTGCTCGCGGGCTTCGTCTGGTGGCAGACCCGGGCCCCGGTGCCCCTGCTGCCGCTGCACATCGTCAAGGACCGCACGCGCGCCGGCTGCTTCCTCACCATGGCGCTCGCCGTGATCGGCATGTTCGGGCTGTTCCTGTTCATGACCTACTACCTCCAGGTCATCCTCGACTACTCGCCGGTGATGACCGGCCTCGCCTTCCTCCCCCTCACGGCCGCGATCATCATCGGCTCCACCCAGATCGCCGCCCGGCTCCTGGACCATGTGGCGCCGCGCCTGCTGATGGCCCCGGGCGCCCTGCTCGCGGCGGTCGGCATGGTGCTCCTGACCCGGCTGACGGTGCACTCGTCGTACGCGACGGACATCCTGCCCGCCCTGATCCTCATGGGCCTCGGCATGGGCCTGATCTTCATGCCGGTGTTCGCCACGGCCACGGCGGGCGTGGCCCCGCAGGACTCCGGGGTGACCTCCGCGACCATCAACACCTCGCAGCAGGTGGGCGGTTCGATCGGTACGGCCCTGCTGAACACCATCGCCACCACCAGCAGCGCCGCCTACATCACCGCTCACCTCACCGACCCGGCCCAGCGGGACCTGGTCACCAAGGAGGGCATCGTCCACGGCTACACCGTCGCCATCTGGTGGGCCGCCGCCATCATGCTCCTGGCCGGGCTGGTCGCGGCCCTGATGGTGACGGCGAAGCCCCCGAAACACGGCGCCCCGCAGGAGGCACCGGTGCCGGAGAAGGTGGCCTGAGAAACGGGGGGAGGGGCTCCACCGGACCGCGGAACCCCTCCCCCACTCTCCGTCGAGGGTCAGACCGCCACGGCCTTCGTCGCCTTGCTCAGCACCGACCCGTCCTGGTGACCCGTACGGCGCGCGACCACCTTCACGGTGATCTTCTTGCCCTTCTGCGCCGACTTCAGCACCAGCGACGACTTGGTGGCCCCGCTGATCGCCTTGCCGTTCGCGTACCACTGGTACCCGTACGACGTCGCCGCCGGACTCCAGGTCCCCTTGGACGTCTTCAGTGTCCTGCCGACCTTCACCGTGCCGCTGATCACCGGCAGCCCGGTCGCCCTGGGCGCGGCCCCCTTGGCCACGGTCACCGCCGCCGAGGTCGCCGACCCGCCGACCCAGCCGGACCTGACCGCGGTGACGGTCACGGTGAGCTTCTTGCCGACCATCGAGGCGGGGACGGTGTACGTCGACGCCGTCGCCCCGCCGATCGCCGTACCGTTCGCCTTCCACTGGTACTTGTACGACGACGGGGTCGCCGACCAGCTCCCGGGCGCGGCCGTGACCTTGGCGCCCGTCCTGGCCGTGCCGGTCACCTTGGGGGCGGCCGTGTTCTCCAGCCTGGGCTGCGGGGTCACGGTGAACGAACCGCGCTGGAACTCCCAGCCGCGCGTGATCACGCTGATGTTCCAGGTGCCGGTGGCCGCGCCGGTCAGGTCGAGGGTCGCGGTCACCGTCCGGTTGTCCGCGGAGACCGAGTCGGCCGCCGCCGTGATCGTCTTCCCGGCCTGGCCGATCCGGACGGTGACGTCCGGGCCGAGCGCGGTGCCGGTGACCGTGAGCTTCACCTTGCCGCCGGCCGCCCCGGTGTCCGGACTGACGGCGGTGACAGCCGTCTCCTCGGTGCCGCACGGCGCGGAGGTGCAGGTCAGCCTGGCGCTGTAGGCCGTGCTCGGCGCCTTCTCGGGCAGGCCCAGCAGGAACACCGTCGGCGTGCTCTCCGAAGAGGAGCCGAGCGCGTCGCAGTCGTAGCCCTCCGGGATGTAGTGCGTGCAGCCGTTGGCCCACGTCGACGTGTTGTACAGCACCGGCACCGCGGTCGTGGTGGCGCCGGCGGTGTCCTTGATGTCGGTCTCGAAGCGGTCGAACCCGGCGGTCGGCAGCGCCGCGCACACCGCGGTGTGCGACTCGTCCAGCGTGCCGGTGACCGGCCCGTACCCGTACGCCACGGACGGCACCCTGACGCACTCCGGCGCGGGCCCGTCGGCGGTCGCGATCCGCAGGGCGTCCAGGCGGTACTCGGGCGCCGCCTTGAGGTTGGCCGGGGTCTGCACGAGGACCTGGTGGGTGGTGGACCCGGTGACCGCGCAGGAGGTGTTGCGGAAGGAGCACTCCACGCGGCCGTCCCCGGCGACGACCGCGGAGTTGGCGGTGCCGAGGGCGTCGCGCACGTTGACGTGTACGACGTCGGTGTCCGCGGCGGTGGTCACCTGACGGCAGTCGAGGGTGCCGGGAGCGCCGTACGCGCTCTTCACCGAGGGTCCGCCGACCTTCGCGGCCGCGGTCTTCACGCAGCCCGCCGAGGAGGCGCTCGCGGTGACGTCGCGCCGGGTCAGGGTGTAGGTGGCGGCCTCGTCGCGGCCGGTCACCAGCACGGTGTGGGCCTTGTCCGGGGTCAGGGAGCAGATGCTCCAGCCGTTGGTGGTGGCCCCGCGCTGGCAGACCCGCCCGCCGTCGGAGTCCAGCACCGAGAACTGGGCGGAGGCGGTCCCGGAGGTCGCGACCAGTTGGAAGATCTCGGTGTCCGTGTGCGCGTCCGCCGGGATGCCCAGGCAGTGCGAGAAGACGCCGCCGCCGGTGGTCAGGGTGGCCTTGGCGCCGTCCGCGGCGAAGCTGCCGGCGGGCAGGACGGGGCAGCCCTGCGCGACATCGGTGCGGTGGAAGGCCACCGCGTAGGGGCCGGTCGCCGAGTCCCCGCCGTCCTCGGTGTGGACCAGCGCCCGGTAGGGGGCCTCACCGGTGAGCGCGCAGTCCCCGCCCCGCAGCTTCTCCTCGTCGCACTGCGGCGTGCCGGCGCGGTCCAGGACCTCCACCTCAGGGGTCAGCCCGGCCGACGAGAGCGAGGTGAGCGCGGCGATCCGGGCGCCCTGCGGGGCGTCCAGCGCCAGGCAGTCGTACTGCCCGACCGCGCTCAGCTCGCCCTTGTGCAGCCCGGCCCCGGTCGCCACACAGCCGGCGTCGGAGGCACGGTCGAGGACGACCAGCCCGGCGCGGCCGTCGCGGAACGGGTACGTGCCGTCGAGAACGGCCGTGTAGGTGCCCGGCGTCTTGATCCGGCACGGGTCGGCCTCGTACCGGCACACGCTCAGCCCGCCCGCGTCGTACACCCGGGCCACCCCGACCTGCCGGTCCTCGCTCACCGAGTGCACGGTGTACGGTCCCGCCGCACCGGCCGTGAAGGTGAAGCACGGGTTGGCGGTGAGGTCCTGCCCCTCCAGCGGGCCGTAGGCGCGGACCGGGGCGGTGGTGCAGCCCCGCGGGTCGTTGAGCCGGCGCACCTTCACCGCGAACTCGGCCGGGAAGCCGCTCTCCGCGCGCGAGACGGTGGAGATCACCCGGTAGGGGCCGTCCCCGGGCAGGACGCAGCTGTCCTCGTCGTTCTCCGGGAACTGCTCGCAGATCCGTCGGCCGGTCGCGTCGGTGATCCAGGCGAGGGAGTCGCCGTACACCTTCGTGCCGTACGTCAGCCGGACCCGGTCGCCGCGCGCGCCCTCGAAGGGCTGGCAGTCGGCCTCCACCCGGCTCACGGTCCTACGGGTGACGTCCGGCTGGTCCCAGTCGGTGCCGACGGGGTCCGCGCAGCCCTCGGCCGAGCCGAGCGGCACGAAGGTGACCGAGGTGGCCTTGGCGTCCCATTCGGTGTTGAGCACCTTCAGCGTGTAGGTGCCGGCCGCGGGCACCGCGCACATGCCGCGCGTGGCGTACCCGTCGCCGTGGCAGTCCACCTCGCTGCCGTCGGCGGCGAGCAGCTGCCTGGTCATCGTGTTGCCGCTGTCGTCCAGCGCCGGGGCCAGATACAGGCCCGGCGACTCGACGGCGACGGTGTAGCAGACGCTGGAGTCGGGTGCGACGGTCGCCTTGCCGACGGCGTCCCCCGGGTCACCGAACGGGGCGAGCGGGAGCGGCGCGCACCCCTCGTCGGCGGCGACGGCGGGGCTCGCCCCGGTCAGGGTCAGCAGCGAGGCGAGCAGTGAGACGAGAGCGGCGAAGGCGGCCGGAAACACGGCCGCCCGTCTGCGTCCGGGACGCGGACAGGAGTCGACGTCGGACAAGGAATCCCCCTGGATCAGTGGTCGTTGGGGCGATAGTGACACAGGGGTCCGACAACGTACTCATAGTTATCCACAGGCTGGAGAAAGCGCTGTCCCCACCGGGGCGTATCCCCTCAGTGCCGCCCGGCCACCCGGTCGGCGATCCGCGCCAGCCTCGCGGACTCGGCGCTGTTGGTGAGGTGCTCCCGCCGGTCCGCCGCCCGGTAGGTGGCGTACAGCCCGTGCACCCCGAGCCACCGCAAGGGCTCCGGCTCCCACTTGCGCACCTTGTGGCCGACCCACGGCAGGTCGGTCAGCTCGGTCCGCCCGCCCTGCCCCGAGTCCTGCTGCACCAGGTCGCGCAGGGTCCGTGCGGCGAGGTTCGCGGTGGCCACCCCCGATCCGACGTAGCCGCCCGCCCAGCCGAGCCCCGTCGAGCGGTCCAGCGTGACGGTCGCGCACCAGTCGCGCGGCACCCCCAGCACCCCCGACCACGCGTGCTCGATCCGCACCCCGGCCAGCGCCGGGAAGAACCCGACGAGGACGTCCCGCAGTGCCTCGATCGTCTCGGGCCGCGTCCTGCCGTCGTTGTCCGTCCTCGATCCGAAGCGGTACGGCACCCCGCGCCCGCCCAGCGCGATCCGCCCGTCGGCCGTGCGCTGCGCGTACATGTAGGCGTGCGCCATGTCGCCGAGCGTCTCAAGTCCCGCCCAGCCCACCGACGCCCACTGCTCCTCCGTGAGCGGCTCGGTGGCGATCATCGACGAGTTCATGGGCAGCCAGGTCCGCTTCTGACCCTTGAGGCCGGCCGTGAAGCCCTCGGTGCAGCGCAGGACGTAGGGCGCGCGGACGGTGCCGTACGGGGTGACGGCGTGCTTGGGCCGGATCTCCGTGACCGGCGTCAGCTCGTGGACCGTCACGCCCAGCGCCTCGACGGCCGCCGCGAGCCCCTTGACCAGCTTCACCGGGTGCAGGCGGGCGCCGTGCGGCGTCCAGCTCGAACCGACCGCGTCGGCCACCCGGACCCGCTCGGCGGTCTCGCGGGCGCCGTACAGCTCGCGGTCCTTCTCGCCGTACGACAGCTCGTGTGCGTGGAAGGACTTCAGCCGCGCCAACTGAGCGGGTGTACGGGCGACTTCGAGCACCCCGCCCTGGTGGACGTCGGCGTCGATGCCCTCTTCCCCGGCGGCCCGGACGACCTCGTCGACGGTGTCGTTCATCGCCCGCTGGAGGCGTACGGCCGCCTCCTGGCCGTGCAGCCTCGCGTACCGGTCGCGGCCCGCGATGCCGTTGTACAGCCAGCCGCCGTTGCGCCCCGAAGCCCCGTAGCCGCAGAACTTCTGTTCCAGGACGGTGATCCGGAGGAAGGGGACCGCCTTCTTCAGGTAGTACGCGGTCCACAGACCCGTGTACCCCCCGCCCACGATCACCACGTCCGCGGAGGTGTCCCCCGCGAGCGGCTCACGGACCGCGGGGAGGCCGTCGTCCGCGTACCAGAAGGAGATGGCGCCGTTCACGGCACCGTTGACCGAGCTGCTCATGGGAGGACGTTAATTCGCGTGAGCCGATTCCGGCAGCCCCGTAGGGTCCGCAAGGTGATCGACATTCCACGAGAGCTCGCCGCATCACAAGAGGAGTACAACGGGGAGGCGGGACGCGCCTTCATCGCCGCACTCCCCGACCTGACCGCCGGCTTCCTCGACCGCTGGGAACTGACGGTCGAGGGACGGCCGATGCACGGGGTCAGCGCCCTGGTCCTCCCCGTGCTCCGCCGGGACGGCACCCCGGCCGTCCTGAAGCTGCAACTCCTCGACGAGGAGAGCGCGGGCGAACCGGTCGCCCTGCGCGCGTGGGACGGCGACGGAGCGGTCCGCCTCCTGGCCCACGACGAGACCACCGGCACCATGCTGCTGGAACGCCTCGACTCGTCCCGCATGCTCGCGCACCACCCGGACGTCCACGAGTCCGTCCTGGTCATCGCCCGCCTGCTGGCCCACCTCACGTCCTTCCCCGCGCCCGCCGGCCTGCGCGGCCTCGGCGACATCGCGCGGGACATGCTGGAGCAGACGCCTCAGGCCCTGGAACACATCCCGGACCCGCGGGCCCGCCGGATCGTCGCCGACTGCGCGGCCGCCGTACGCGAGGTCGTCGACGACCCCGGCGACCGCCTCCTGCACTGGGACCTCCACGACGAGAACGTCCTCGCCTCCGAGCGCGCCCCCTGGCTCGCCATCGACCCCAAGCCCCTCGCCGGCGACCCCGGCTTCGAGCTGTGGCCGGCCCTCGCCAACCGCTTCGACGCCGACGACGTGCGCTGGCGCTTCGACGCCATGACCGACGTCCTGGGCCTGGACCGGGCACGCGCGCGTGCCTGGACGTACGGCCGGCTCCTGCAGAACTGCCTGTGGGACATCGAGGACGGCCGCGAGGTGGACGAGGAGCAGCTGGAAATCGCCAGGCGGCTGCGCGAGCCGCGCGGCTAACCTCACTCCATGATCCGCTCCGCCACCCCCGCCGACGTGCCCGCCCTGCACGCCCTGATCCGCGAACTCGCCGAGTACGAGAAGGCCCCGGACGAGGCGAAGGCCACTCCGCGGCAGCTCCACGAGGCCCTCTTCGGCGACCGCCCGGCCGCCTACGCGCACATCGCCGCCGACGACACGACCGGCGAGACCGTCGGATACGCGATCTGGTTCCTCAACTTCTCCACCTGGCGCGGCGTCCACGGCATCTATCTGGAGGACCTCTACGTCCGCCCCACCGCCCGGGGCGCCGGCCACGGCAAGGCCCTGCTCACCGAACTGGCCCGGCTGTGCGTGGAGCGCGGCTACGAGCGTCTGGAGTGGTCCGTCCTGGACTGGAACACCCCGTCCATCGCCTTCTACGAGGCGCTCGGCGCCCGCCCCCAGGACGAGTGGACGGTGTACCGCCTGACGGACGAGGCGCTCACGGAGCTGGGCACCGCGCCGGACGGACCCGAGCGGGCGACGCCGTGAATGTCCTCAACCGGCAACAGCGTGAAGGCGGTTCGCATGAGCCCTCACCGAATGGGCACGACTCCTGGGCATGAGCCCCACGCATATGCACCCCCCACACTCCCCCGCGTCCGAGCCCGGCTTCGTCCCCGGCCTCGAACTCTCCCGCCGCTTCTACACCGACGCCGTACGCCCCCTGCTGGAGGAGGCCGCCCCCGGCGTGCCCCACTCCGCCGCCCGCATCGGCAGCGGCTCCGAGGTCCTCGGCTACGACACCCCGCGCTCGGCCGACCACGAGTGGGGCCCACGCCTCCAGGTCTTCCTCCACCGCCACGACGTGCCCCGCCACGCCGCCCGCATCAGACACATACTCGCCGAGCACCTCCCGAAGACCTTCCTGGGCCACCCCACCCACTTCGCCCCCACCGGGGAGAGCCGCGACATCCGCGTCATGCGGCGCACCGACGGCCCCGTCCACCACCGCGTCGAAGTGACCGGCACCTCCACCTGGTTCACCGACACCCTGGGCTTCGACCCGGCCCAGGGCATCACCCCGGCCGACTGGCTGGCCCTGCCCACCCAGCGCCTCGCCGAGGTCACCGCGGGCGCCGTCTTCCACGACGGCCTGCACACCCTCACCCCGTTACGCCGTGCGCTGCGCTGGTACCCCCACGACGTCTGGCTGTACGTCCTGGCCTGCCAGTGGCAGCGCATCGCGCAGGAGGAGGCCTTCGTGGGCCGCTGCGGCGAGGTCGGCGACGAACTGGGCTCCGCCGTCACCGCCGCCCGCCTGGCCCGCGACCTGATGCGGCTGTGCCTGCTGATGGACCGCCGCTACCCGCCGTACGGCAAGTGGCTGGGCAGCGCCTTCGCCCGTACCGCCGCCGGCCCTCGCCTCTCCCCCGTGCTCACGGCCGTGCTCGCCGCCACGGACTGGCACACCCGCGAACGCCACCTGGTCCACGCCTACGAGATCGTCGCGCACCAGCACAACCAGCTGCGCCTGACCGACCGCGTCGACCCCGCCACGCGCGCGTACCACTCCAGACCCTTCCAGGTCCTGCGCGCCGACCGCTTCACCGCGGCGCTGACCGCCCGCATCACCGACCCGTCCCTCAAGGGCCTGCCGCCCGTCGGCGCGGTGGACCAGTTCGTCGACAGTACGGACGTCGTGTCCCGCCCCGAGTCGGCCCGCGCCCTGAGCCACGTCGTGCGAAAGCCCTAGCCGGCCCGCGCGGCAGCCGTGTCGGACACCGCGAGTGCCTCCAGCTCCCGGGCGATCGCCTGGCCGAGCATCCCGGCGTCACCGGCACGCGTGTGGCTGACGACGGTGAGCGTGTAGGCGTCGGCGGTGTGGACGAGGCAGAGGTTCGCCGTACCGGGTGGGGAGAGCTGCGGCAGCGGGACGATCCGCGCGAGGGGACGGCCGTGCAGACGACTGGGGTGGTCCCGCCACTTGAAAGCGGTGCACAGACTGGTGGTGAGCTCGGGCCGGGCCAGCCGCCGTGCCATCGCCCCGGCCAGCCACGGCACGGTCCGTGCGGCGCCCCGCAGCGTCGGAAGGATCGCGCGGTGGGCGTCGCAGCGCCGGTCGAAGCCCGCGACCTGGTCCTGGCATGCTTCCAGGCGTGCCACGGGGGATTCGACGTCGACGGGCAGCGGCACGCGCAGCACGGTGACGCCGTTGCCCAGCTGGTGCGCGGTGCGGCGGGTCCGCAGGTCGACCGGCACCGTGGCGTAGAAAGGGTTGGAGCCCGTCGGCCAGGCCCGCAGCGGCCCGTGGCAGACGCGCAGAGCACCTGCGTACGTACTCAGCAGAAGCTCGTTGAGCGTCGCTCCCCGCCCGCCGGCCGGCTGGCGGCGGGCCGTGCGCATCACCTGCGGATCGAGCTCGACCAGCGCCACCGACGGCCCCACCGAGCCGGGGGAAACCGTGGGGAGGGGCCGGCCGAGGGCCTGGATGCGGCGCAGCTCCCTGGCCACGGTGGCGGCACCGACGGACGGGCGCTGCCGTACCGGCGCGGTCGGGTCGGCCGCGGCCGGCACGCGCGGCGGTGGCGGTGCGGCGTCGTCCATCAGCAGCCGGAAGACGGTCTCCAGGGACCTGCCGTCCAGCAGCGCGTGATGGGCGAAGAGCACGAGGGCGTGCCGCGCGACCAGCAGCCTCCACAGCGGCCGTTCGGACGGCAGCCGATGACTGACACCGTCGCTGAGCAGGGACTCCAGGTCCTGGTCCGTGGCGGTGATGTGCGCGACGGGATCGAAGGGCCGGTCGGTCCTCCACCGGTGGCCGGACAGTGCCGTCGGCCCGGCGGGGGGCTGGAGGACCAGGCTCATCCGCTCCAGCCCGCCCCACCGGTCGCGGACCCGGGACCGCACCTGCGCCAGGTCGAACGGCTCGCCGGGAAACACCCCGGCGATACCGATCGTCCCCGGCAGTCCGTTGCGCAGATGCCCTTCGTCGATGGCCGTCAGCCTCATGTGCCACAGCCGTGGGGCGAGTCGAACACGACGCAGGCGTTGTGGCCGCCGAAGGCGAAGCTGTTGCTGATCACCGGTCCGTCCGGGATCTTGCGTGGCTCGCCGACGACCAGGTCCAGCTCACACCGCGGATCGAGCCGCGTGAGATGGGCGGTCGGCGGCGCGAGCCCCTCCCGCACGGACCAGGCGGTGATCACGGCTTCCAGCGCTCCCGCCAGCCCGAGCCCGTGTCCGGTCACGGCCTTGGGCGCGGTGACCGGCACCGCACGGGGGCCGAACACGGCGCTGATGGCCCGCGCTTCCGCGAGGTCGTTCAGCTCGGTGCCGGTGCCGTGCGCGTTGACATGGGTGACGGCGTCGGCGGTCGTACCGGCGTCGGCGAGCGCCTGCTCCATGCACGCCCGGGCCCCCGCACCGTCGGGATGCGGTGCCGTGAGGTGGTGGGCGTCGGAGGTCCGCCCGTACCCGGTCAGCGTGGCGTAGACACGGGCGCCCCGCGCTCGGGCGTGCTCCAGCCGCTCCAGCACCAGGAACGCCGCCCCTTCGGCGAGGACGAATCCCCGCCGCTTGACGTCGAACGGCCGTGACGCGGAAGCGGGATCCTCGCACTCGGTGACCATCGCCCCGGCCCGCCCGAAGGCCAGCGCGGTCGTCGGGGTCAGGGGGCTGTCATGGCCTCCCGCCACCACCACGTCCGCGCACCCCGCCCGGATCATCTGCATCGCCTCGCCCACGGCATGCGTGCCCGAGGCACAGGCGGTGGAGACCGTCAGGCTGGGCCCGGTGATCCGGAGCTTGGCGCTGACCCAGTACGCCCCCGCGTTGTTCATCAGCCGGGGCGCGTACAGCACATCGGGCTGTCCGATGCCGTTCTCCTGGCTGATCACCCCGCCGTACCCGGTGCCGGTGACCACCGCCCGCCGGCCGGGCTCGACGTGCAGTCCCCCGGCGTCCGCCACGGCGTCCACGGCCGCGCACACGGCCAGCTGCACCGACCGGTCCGCCCGGCGCACCTCCTTCGGCGCGAGATAGCCGGCGGGGTCGAAGGCGGTCATCGCGGACGCGGGGTACACGACCGTGCCCTCGTCGTCGAAGACATGCGCCGCCGTCGCGGAACGGCACTGCGCGAGACTCTCCCAGAGCGCCGCCGGAGTCGCTCCGGCCGCGCAGCGAACTCCCAGGCCGGTGACGGCGACAGCGGGTCGGCCGGTCATCGGGCGAGGGTGCTGTGGGCGCCAGGGGTACGCAGCCGCACGATGAGGTCGGCCACATCACCCACGGTGGACACGGCGGCCTTGTCGGTCCCCCGCAGACTGACCCCGAACAACTCCTCCGAGGCCGCTTCCAGTTCGGTGATGTCCAGGCTGTCGGCTCCCAGGTCGGCGACCAGCCGAGCCTGCGGGACCACCGCCTCCGGCGGCACCGACATCACCCGCGCGCACAGCGGGCGCAGCGCTTCCCATACGTCGCCGTGTTCCGCTTCCATGCAACTGCCTCCATCTCCTGGTGCCGTCAGAGCACCGACGGCGTCGCCATCCGGGCCCATGTCTCGAACTCCGTGACGACCGCGTCGGCGAGCCGTGCCGCGTCGTTCGGGCGCAGGTGGCACACCACGGTGAGCGTGAACGCGTCCCCTGCCTGTGCCAGGGCGAAGCTGGCCGTGCCCGGGTGCTGAAGGGGCGGCAGCCCGACCGTGCGCACGAGCCGACGGCCCTGGAAGGTGCCGGATCCGCCGGGCCACTTCATGGCCGTGGTCGCGGTCGCCGCGAAGCAGGAGTGGCGACCGCGGTCGGCCAGGAGCCTGGTGACCCAGGGACCCGCCCGGCGAACCGCTTCCGCGGCGGGGAACAGCACGCCGGCGTGGGCGGCGGCCCGCTCGGGGACGACGGCCATCGCGTCCTGGCACGCCCGCAGCCGCGCCACCGGACCGTCCACGTCGACGGGCAACGGCACCCGAACGACCGTGACGGTGTTCCCGAGTTCTCCCGTGGTCGCCCCGGTGCGCAGGTCGCACGGTACGGCCGTGTACGCGGGCTCGTCCCGCTGCCGCCACCGCCGCACCGGCCCGTATCGGGCCCGCACCGCCCCGGCCACGGCACCCACCAGCAGTTCGTTCAGCGTCGCACCACGGCCGTCGGCGGGCTGTCGGCGCGCGGACCGGACGGTGTGCGCGGGCAGTTCGCTCACCACGACCGAGGAGCACGGCTCCCCGGACGGCCGCATCGGAAGGGCCTGTCCCGCGGCCGCCATCGTCATGAGCTCCCTGCCCGCCGCCTTCAGCCCGGACCGCGCCGGCGGTGCCGACCGCACCGACTCCCTCGCCGCCGGGCCGTCCATCAGCGAACGCATCAAGGTCGCCAGGGAACGCCCGTCCAGCAGCGCGTGCTGGGCCACGAGCGCCAGGGCGAAGTCACCGCCGTGCGCGGCGTCCGGGAGCACGCGGAGCCGCCAGGGCGGCAGCCCGCCGGCCAGCGGCCGGTCCACGCTCCGCGCCCACAGGTCGTCCAACTCGGTCCCCGCCACGCCGACATGCGCGACGGGATCGAACGGGCCCGGGACGACCCACCGCATACGGCCGCGCCACCCGGACAGCCCCTGCCGCGCCGCCCCGCCGCTGTCCGTCGGGCCGTCGAGCACGCAGTTCATCCGCTCCAGACCCGCCCACCGCTCGGCGACGCGCGCCCGCACCTGCTCCACGTCGGGCTGCTCGCCGGAAAGGACCACCGCCAGGCCGATCACTCCCGGACACCCGTTGAGCAGCAGCATCTCGTCGGCATAGGACAGTCTCATGCGGTCTCTCCGGCTCGCAGTCCAAACGCCCGCCCCGTGATGGAGCGGGCGTCGAACCGAACACTTCCTACGGTCTACTTGAGCGCTCCGCTGTTGCAGCCCATGTCCGAGCCGAGGTGGCTGGGCTGCGCGGCGGGGGAGCCCTCGCCGTTGAGCGCGTTGCCCAGCGCGCCGTTGATGAGACCGAGGCTGCCGAGGACGTCGATGTTCATGTCGTGCGAGCGGCACTCGATGCCCTGCGTGATGTCGACGTCGTGGGCCATCGCCTCGCCGTGGGCGGCGGCGGTGCCGACGCCGAACGAGCCGACACTGCCGAGGACGGCGCCCACGAGGGCGACCTTCTGAAGCTTGCGCATTTCTTCTCCGTTGGTCGAGCGGACGTGCTGTGCAGCAGATCGAGTCAGAACGTTGGTGACGAGGGGTCAGGGCCCTCAGCCGAGCCGGGGCAGACCCAACTGGCCCACCGGAGGCGCCGCGACCTGTCCCAGACCGAGTCCGGGCACCTGCGGTGCGCTGGCCGGCGAGATCAGCGGGTTGATCAGCGGGTTCACCTCGGGGTTCACCTGCGGGTTCACCTGCGGCGCGACCCGCGGCGGGGGCTCCGGGTTGAAGACCTGCGGCGCGGAGACCTGCGGAGCGACCTGCGGCATCACCTGCGGCGCGGCCTGCGGGGTGACCTGCGGCACGACCTGCGGGGCGGCGGGCTGGGGCGCGGCCGCCGGCGAGGAGTGCGGCGCGCCGGAGGCCTCCGCGTACCCGCCCGACGACGCCGAGGCGGAGGCGTAACCGGTCTCCTGCCGCGGGGCGGGCGCCGGGGGCGCGTAGTGCGGCGCCGGGGCCGGCTGCGGGTGCGGACGCACGGCCTGCGCGGCGCCCGTCGAACGGGCCGCCGCCGTCACCTGCGGCTGCTGCGGCGCGTACTGGGGAGCGGGCGCCGGAGCGTACTGGGGAGCCGCGTACTGGGGAGGAGGCGCCGGAGCGTACTGAGGTGCCGCGTACTGGGGAGGAGGCGCCGGAGCGTACTGGGGAGCCGCGTACTGGGGAGGAGGCGCCGGAGCGTACTGAGGTGCCTGATATTCGGGAGCGGGAGCCGGTGCGGCACCGCTGTACCCGACGGGATAGTCGGCGGCCTCGCTGACGCCGGCACCGATGGCGGTCAGACCGCCGGCCGCTGCTACGACGAGCGCGGCCTTGTGAAGCTTGCGCATGGAACCCTCGGCCCTTCATTACCTGTACAGGGAAATCCGTTGTATTCAGTGCAGTCTTGCGTGCGCTCAGTCTGATATTCGTACTGCGCCCTTACAGGGGTAATGCCTGAGCTGTCATGTGGACTTCACGCCGGAGCAGGCAGCGGATCCCGTTGCCTCTCTCTGATTCCGGATCGCTGCCCTCTCTCAGCTGGCAACGACATTTCTCCGGGCAGGTCACGGGATCCGAATTTTCGTCACTCAATTGCCATCGATCGGATAAAAGGCTCTGATGAACACCCTCTGGCAAATGAGTGACGGCATCCGGGCCCACGTGACCGTAATCGCACTTGTCTCGTTCCCCCCAGGGTCAGAGCGATGGTGCATCGCAGCCGCATTTCCATACGTTCCCTGCACAGGTCAATGAAGGGCCGAGGTTCCATGCGCAAGCTTCATCAGGTCGCGCTCGTCGTAGCAGCAGCCAGTGGTCTGTCGGCCATCGGTGCCGGACCCAGCGTCGCCGACGCCCCCGTCGGATACGGCGGCACCGCCTCGCCGCCCGTCGGCCAGCCGGACGTCCAGGCCACCTCGTGGGGCAGCTCGCAGGCTTCCGCCCAGTCCTCCAACTTGCCGGGCGGGCACCGCCAGGCGGCCCCGGCCCCCCAGCGGGGCGCCGAGGTCACCCCGCAGCTGAACCCCCAACTGAGCCCGAAGATCAGCCCGCAGATCAACCAGCAGCCGGCCGCGGCGCCGGCCGGCCCGGTGCAGCAGGCCAACCTGTTCCGCCCGTACCAGGAGTGCAGCCCGCAGTCCCTGGTCAACGCGGCTGTCCCGGTCGCCGTACTCGCCGCCTCCGAGACCCGGGGCATCGACTGCGACCAGGCCAACAGCCAGGCGAACTCCCTCGCCCACGCCCGTTACACGCGCTAGAAGACACGCCGCGAGGAGATCCGGACCTCATCTCCCTCGCGGCGACCGTGCTGGTCGCAGCGCTCAACGAGCGACTGTGACCAGCACTTTCACATCACACCTCGGTACGCGATGCGGCTTTTGGGTGCTTCCGGCACGAGATCGCGAACTCCGGCGTGCCTCCGGGACATATCGGGATACTTCGTATTAATCTTCCGTAACTGTACGAAGTCGATCTCGCACAGATCGCACCCACCTCACTCCACCGGAGATGACATGCACAAGGTTCGCAAGGCCGCCGTCGTGATTGCCGCCATCGGCACCGTCGGACTCCTGGGCGCCGGCACGGCCACCGCCGACGGCCACGGCGGCAAGGACGGGGGCAAGTTCAGCGTCCTCCAGAGCTCCAACTGCAAGTCGCACGACCTGAACGTCGACGTCCTCGGCCAGGTCGGCGTCCTCAACGGCCTGCTGGGCAGCGCGCTCAACGGCGAGGGCAACCCGGGCGCGCAGGACACCCACCTGGGCTCGTCGATGGGCTGCAACAACAGCGCCTTCTAAGGCACTGACGGCCGCACAGCCGGCCGAAGCGGGAACCAGGTCCCGGTACCGAGCCTCAGGCCCGGTACCGGGACTCCTTTTTGCGCCGCGCATTTGCGTCGCGATTCCCGTACCGAACTGAATTTCCCGGCCATCCGCCAAGATGGTGAGACTTTCCCGAATTCGGCGCGCCGCCGTTTGCTCCGGAATATTTCCTATTAGCCTCCGTAACTGTACGAAGTCGATCTGAAATGGATCGCACCCACTCCACTCCACCGGAGATGAACATGCACAAGCTCCGCAAGGCCGCCGTCCTGGTCGCCGCTCTCGGGAGCGTCGGACTCCTGAGCACCGGCGTCGCCCACGCCGACGGAGGCGGCTGGGGCCAGAAGGGCACGAACGTCGACGTTCTCCAGAGCAGCAACTGCAAGTCGCACGACGCCAACGTCAGCGTCCTCGGCCAGGTCGGCATCGCCAACGGCCTGGGCGGCAACCTGCTGAACGGCGAAGGCAACCCGGGCGCGCAGGAGACCGGGCTCGGCTCGGAGATGGGCTGCAGCAACAGCGCCTTCGGCAAGTGACGTAAGCCGCGTCGTTCCCGGTGCCCCGGCCTCAGGCCGGGGCACCGGGCTTTTGTCTGCCCCGCCCCGCCCCGGAGGGCCCGCCTGGAATCCGGAAACCGAAATGCCGGACCGGGATCACTCCCGGTCCGGCATCGGCCGCTCACGCGCCTCAGAAGTGGAACTTGGGGATCTTGATTCCCTTGGGCAGCTTCGCCGTGTTGTTGCACTCCACGACCGGCCCGGACTTCACGGACCCGCCGTTCAGCATGTGGCCCTCGGGCATCGCGACGCGCGGCCGCTCGACCGTCGAGCAGTCCTGCTTCTGCTTGAGGACGTACCCGTTGCGCTTGTCCCTGTGGACGACCTCGCTCTTCTTGACGCAGACGATGTCCCCCTCGGCGGTGAGCGTGCAGGCTCCCTTGGGATCGTCGGCGTACGCCGGCGCGGCACCGCCGTAGATCACGGCGAGAGCTCCCAGGAGCCCCGAGACGGTTGCGATCTTCTGTCGACCGATCATGTACGGCGTCCTTTGCAAAGGTCGAATACGACGGAACTGCTACAGCCCGGCCGCGCACCCTGTACGGGTCTGCCGCGCGGCCGGGCTGCATTTGCTAAGGGTGTTGTCCAGCACACCGTTGAAAACAGCTCGATCCGGTCCAGGAGCTGGGCGTTCAGATCGCGCGATATGCATAACGGTGTTCCGACGGATGTCGATGCGCCTGTCGCGACGCCCCGAGGTGCCGGCCTAGGGGGCCAACTGCCGCTCGGAGTACGGAGCCACCCGCTCCGCGGTCATCGCGACGAAATCACAGTGCCCTGAAATTCGCGCATCGCATCCTCGGTGCCTTCTTACTGAGCGGCGTACGTCGGAGCGGTGTACGACGGAGCGCTGTACTCACCGTAGCCGTACTCCGGCGCGGCGGCCTTGGGAGCAGCCTCCGGCGCGGCCTGCGGAGCCGCAACCGGAGCAGCAACCGGAGCGGCGTGCGCCTTGTCGGTCGGGGCACCCCACGTGGCAACGGCGTTGGCCGTCGAGGTGGAGACCGCGGAGACAACCTGACCGTCGAAGTCGTCGCCCTCGTGAGCGAAAGCGGTGCCGGCACCGACACCGAAGGCGGACAGCCCTGCGACGGCCGCGGCTACGACCGCAACGCGCTGAAACCTGCGCATAGTTAGACCCTTTCTTCCCGGGCACTAGGCCCTGGCTTGACTACTTAATGTGAGCATATACAAGCGAACCGTAGCAATTTGGGACCTTTGACCCTTCTCTGTGTCGTGTCGGCTTATAAGGAAACGACGTTGCCCCGCGGCCGGGTCACGGGCGTCCGGACGCGGTCACCCATTTGCCGAACCGATGTCGATCCGACGGACGCGGACGCGAAACAGCGGATGGCCGGACCGGGTCAACCCGGTCCGGCCATCCGCTGTTTGAGGCTCAGCCCAGGATGCGGGCGAGCAGCGGACTGGTGTCGCCCGCGTCGTTGTCGGTGCTGTTGTCGGGCGCCACAGGCGTCAGGTCGGAGCAGGTGATGTGGGGGCCGATCCGCGTCTGCCCGTTGGACAGCAGACCGGGAGTGGGCAGCGTCAAGGGCTTCGTCGGCTGGCAGTTCACCGACCGGCGGACGGTGAACCCGTCACCCTCGGGCGTCTGCCCCTGGATCTGCTGGGTGCAGACGATGTTGCCCTGGGCGTCGAGCGCGCAGACGCCCGGGCCCGCGGCGTGAGCCTGGCCGGCGCCGAGACAGGTCATGGCGAGGCCACCGAGAAGCCCGGCGGCGGCCGCGATCTTCTTTCCGTTGAACATGTGTTGCGTCTCCTTTTGCGGGGGGTTGCCCGGGCGCAATACACCGCGAACCGGCCGCGCCGGGCCCTGGGGGTGTCGGAGAGACAGGCCCCGCTCCCGGTACATGTCCGGGACGCTCGGGGCCTGTTCGCTTACGAAGTGAAGGACGGACCTGAGGGTCACTGATCCGCGAGGGACCAACCGCTCATCGGTACGCCGGAATTCAGGACCGCAGCGAACGCATACGGGCCGAGGGAGCGGTCTGGCGCTCCGGGCAGCCGCACATGAACGGGCCCCCTCGGGGGTGACCCCGAAGGGGCCCGCGGAAGGCGTCGCGCACGACTATGCCGCCGACCTCAGCCAGTGAAGGCGTTGTTGAACTGGCCGCACGTGGTGTCGAAGGTCTCGGAGAGACCGAGCACGGCGATCGGGATGTCGGCCTCGCCGACCGTCTGCGGGCTGCACTCCTGGTACGGGCGGTACAGGTCGGACACGGTCGGCCCGCTCCCGTACGCGACACCCGTACCGGCACCGATGGCGGACAGGCTGCCGGCCGCCGCCGCGACGATCATGACCTGGTGAAGCTTGCGCATGGAACCCTCGGATTTCATTACATTTACATTGAGGCTGATTGCCTACTGTGACGGAACGAACACTAGCAGTAGCGATCCTATTCCATACCGGCACATGTCCCGTGTCCCAACGGGGAGATGAGATGCGGGCGAATGAAAAGAAGGAATGAAAAACGAACTGCGGGGCGGTTGTCGTCGACAACCGCCCCGCCTGTTTTGGAGCCCCCTGTCGGATTCGAACCGACGACCTGCTGTTTACAAGACAGCCGCTCTGGACCAACTGAGCTAAGGAGGCCTGCGCGCCCTGTCACGCACGCGCCCGTGCAGTGTACCCAGGTTCCGAGTGGGCCCTGTCGAAAATTTCCGCGAAGTTCACATGCCTCCAGGTACTGACATACGGGCGAACGCCGGGTACCGTCCAGATCCAGTCCGCACATGTGGACTAAACCAACCACCTTCCTACAACGGATCGTCCGGCACGTTCCTGCCGGTAGAAGGGGGCCCATTCACCATGGCCACTGTCTCGTTCGACAAGGCGACCCGGATCTACCCGGGCACCGAGAAGCCCGCCGTAGACGCGCTCGACATCCACATCGAGGACGGAGAGTTCCTCGTTCTGGTCGGCCCGTCCGGCTGCGGCAAGTCCACCTCGCTCCGCATGCTGGCGGGGCTCGAGGACGTCAACGGCGGCGCCATCCGCATCGGTGACCGCGACGTCACGCACCTGCCGCCGAAGGACCGGGACATCGCCATGGTGTTCCAGAACTACGCGCTGTACCCGCACATGACCGTCGCCGACAACATGGGCTTCGCGCTCAAGATCGCCGGCGTGCCGAAGGCCGAGATCAAGCAGAAGGTCGAGGACGCGGCGAAGATCCTCGACCTCACCGACTACCTCGGCCGCAAGCCGAAGGCGCTCTCCGGCGGTCAGCGCCAGCGTGTCGCCATGGGTCGCGCCATCGTGCGTGAGCCGCAGGTCTTCCTCATGGACGAGCCGCTGTCCAACCTGGACGCCAAGCTCCGTGTGTCGACCCGTACGCAGATCGCGTCGCTCCAGCGCCGTCTCGGCATCACCACCGTCTACGTCACCCACGACCAGGTCGAGGCCATGACGATGGGTGACCGCGTGGCGGTCCTCAAGGACGGTCTGCTCCAGCAGGTCGACACCCCCCGCAACATGTACGACCGCCCGGCCAACCTCTTCGTCGCCGGCTTCATCGGCTCCCCGGCCATGAACCTGGTCGAGGTCCCGATCACCGACGGCGGTGTGAAGTTCGGCAACTCCGTCGTCCCGGTCGACCGTGACGCGCTCTCCGCCGCCACCGACAAGACCGTCACCGTCGGCGTCCGCCCCGAGCACTTCGACGTGGCCGGCTCCGGCTCGGAGCAGGGCCTCGCCGTCACCGTCAACGTGGTGGAGGAGCTCGGCGCCGACGCGTACGTCTACGGCACCGCCAAGGTCGGCGGCGACGACTCCAAGGACCTGGTCGTCCGCGTCAGCGGCCGTGACGTCCCGGAGAAGGGCAGCACGCTGCACATCGTCCCGCGTTCGGGCGAGACCCACGTGTTCTCGACCTCCACGGGCGAGCGGCTCTCCGACTGAGGGCAGCGGCAAATACAGGCAGTACAACCCCGGGTAATTCACCCAGGTTGACGAAGAGGGCCCCGCAGACGCCTGCGGGGCCCTTCTCGTTGTCGATAAATACCCCGGCATACCGGTCATTTCGAGCACTGTACGTCAACACTCCGCCCGAAATGAGAGACGTCTCCGTCCCCCGAACCGGTGACTAAATGTCGCCATATCAGCACCGAACGCTACCCTCACTCGCGTGAAGCACTCCACCACCCAACAGACACGACACGGCCACCGGGGCCCCGCCCGCCAGCTCGGCCGCACTCTCGCCCTCGTCCTGCCCGTCTTCCTGGTGCTCTCCGGGACGCTCGCGGTCACCCGGGTCAACTGGTCGGGGAACCCCTCGGACTCGGTACTGACCGCGACCGACGTCTCCAGCAAGGGTGACGGGAAGAACGCCGCCGCACGCGCCCCACAGGACGCGCTGCGCGACCAGCTCCTGACCGAGTTGCAGGAGAAGAACCCGGGCGTCGCCCTCACCCACCTCCAGCAGGCCGTCGACGAGCGCCCGTCGCTGGGCCGGCACTGCGCCTCCATCGCCCGCGCCCTGGGCCGTGCGGCGGTCCGTGTGTACGGTCCGACGCGCGCGCAGTCGTATGCCCGACCCGTCTGTGACACCGCGTTCGCGGCGGGTGTGGCAGCGGCACACAGCTAACGGATGGTTTCAGGCGATTCACGAACGGTTGTCGGCCCGATGCCGCGAGCGGGGCGCCGCGTACAGTTCGGTCATGACTGATCCGAACGCCGCGTCCCGCCCCGTTCAAGCCGTCGTCCTGGCCGGGGGCCAGGGTTCCCGACTCCGTCCGTACACCGACGATCGGCCCAAGCCGATGGTCGAGATCCCCGGCACGGGGACGCCGATCATCGGCCACCAGCTCACCTGGCTCGCCGAAGAGGGTGTGACGGACGTCGTGGTCAGCTGCGGCCATCTCGCCGAGGTTCTCCAGGACTGGTTGAAGACGGCCGAGCTGCCGGTCCGCGTCACGACCGTCGTCGAGGAGGAGCCGCTCGGACGGGGCGGCGGCCTGAAGTACGCGGCCGCGCATCTTCCGCACCCGGAACAGTCCTGGTACGCCACCAACGGGGACATCTGGACCCGTTTCTCGCTGCGCGACATGGCCGACTTCCACACCGAGCGCGACGCGGTCGCCACGCTCGCCCTCGCCCGGCCACGCATCCCGTGGGGTGCCGTGAAGACGGACGGCTTCGGGCACATCACCGACTTCATCGAGGCCCCGCCGTCGACGTTCGAGATCAACGCGGGTGTCTACGTCTTCTCGCCCGCCTTCGCCGACCTCCTCCCGGCCCGGGGCGACCACGAACGCACCACGTTCCCCCACCTGGCCCGCGAACGCCGCCTGGCCGGGTTCCCCATCCCCCAGGGCGCGTACTGGCGCGCCATCGACACGGCGAAGGACCTGACGGAGGCCGCGAAGGAACTGGCGGCACTGGGCCGCTAGCCGCTCCGCGGGCGCGCCGGGCCGCTCAGCGGCTTCCCTGCACGGGCTTCGCCCTCCCGCCCCCTTCGCGCTCCGCCGCCCGGGCATCCTCCAGCCCGTCCGGCGTTCGAGGACGAGGAAGTCATGCCGACGGGCCCCGGACGAAATCACGTCCGGGGCCCGTCGGCGTCATGGCGATCGAATCAGACAGGCGCGGGGCGTCAGCCCAGGAGGCCACCCACCAGGCCCGGTTCGTCGTCGGCGGAGCCGCCCGTCGAGCCGCCACCGGAGGACGGCCCCCCGGAGGTCGGACCGGTGCTGGTGCTGGGCACCTCGTCGACCGGAGCGGACTGCTGCGGCGGAGCCTGCCCCGCCGTGCCCTGCGTCTGGCTGGGCCTACCGACACCGGCGGTGCCCGTGTCGCTCGTCGCCCCCGGCGTGGTCGCGGCCCCGGATGGCGTGGCCGCCCCCGACGTGGCGCCCTGGGTGGGCGAGTTGGAGGCCGACGGCGTCCGCTTGTGCCGCTGGCCGGGCTCCTGCGGGAGGGGAGAGCCGGGCAGTTCGTTGCGGGGAGCCTCGCCGGGGCCGGGCACCACGACGCGGTCGGCGTCACGCACCGCACCGCCGAGCAGCGAGCCGATCAGGAGGGTCAGGCCGGCGACGATCGCCGTGACCAGGGCGCCGCGGCGCAGGACGTACTGGCGCAGCTCCCAGATGTCGGAACGCGGTCCGAGGCGGCGCCAGGCCATGCCCGCGAGGCGGCCGTCGATGGAGTAGACCGGGGCACCGGCGATGATCAGCGGCGACCACGCGGCGAGGTAGATGATGTCGGGGGCGTCGTAGACCGGGACGCTCTTCCAGCTGACGGTGAGCAGAAGCGCGGCGGACAGCAGCGCACCGACGACCGCGGCGACCCGCTGCCAGCACCCCAGGACCGTGAGCACACCCACGATGACCTGGAAGAAGGCGATGACGAGGCCGGAGCCGACGGGGTGTGCGAGGGCGAACTGGCGGAGGGGTTCGGCCACTTCCCAGGGGTGCAGGGTGTTGAGCCATGTCACCATCGAGCCGCGCTTGCCGCCGTCGAAGTAGACGGGGTCGCAGAGCTTGCCCATGCCGGCGTAGATGGAGATGAAGCCGAGGAAGACGCGCAGGGGGAGGAGGACGACGCCGAGGTTCATCCGGCGCCCGGGGTAGTACGCGTGCCGCGCGGGGTCGTCGCCGGAGCGCCGCAGGGGCGGGTCGGTCTCGTCCGGACCGTGCCGGTCCTCCGCGAACTCCCCGTCGTCGTAGGGGAGTTCCTCGTCGTACGCGCTCTCCACGGTGCGCATGTTCGGGAGCAGCCGGGTCTCGAGCGATTCGTGGGTGCGCTGCGCGCCCACGATCGGCGTCTCGACGGTCTGCTCCAACACGTCGTCATAGCCGTCGTCGTAGCCACTGCCGACGTCGACGCGCGGGATGACCTGGGTGGCTCCTCCGATACCGGGCATCGGTTCGTCGCCGTGGCGGACGCTGCCGTCCCGTACGGCCTGGAGCAGCCGGTGGGCGCCCGTGTCGTCGGGCGCGGACGTGCCGTTCCAGACGGCGACCCGGCGGCGGGCGGCGGGGGCCGCTCCCGCTCTGCCGGCCGCGCCCATGACGGGGATGCGGGCGGTGTCCTCGGTGGCGCTCAAGTGCCCTGTGATCCGCGGGGATTTGGCCCGCCCGGCCGACGCGCCCAACAGCACGCGGAAACTCGCGTGATTGACGATGATCTGCGCCGGATCACTCGGCACCTTCACCATGCTCAGCGCGGGAGCGTCGTCGTATCCCGACGAGCGGTCCCCCGTGGGTGTGCGGGGTGTTCTGGTGTCCACACTCAACTAACCGAGTGACATGTGGTTAGGACACTGCTTTGACCGGTCCGATCTGTCCGGACCCCGTCAAGGATGCGCAGGTCGCACCACTGTCACCAGAATTAACCCGCACGGGTGACGCCACGGATGCCTGTTCAGACGCGTCGGCGAGCCGCCTCGTAGAGGACGATCCCCGCCGCCACACCGGCGTTGAGCGACTCCGCGCCGCCGGGCATCGGGATGCGCACGCGGAAGTCGCACGTCTCGCCGACCAGGCGGGACAGGCCCTTGCCCTCGCTGCCCACGACGATGACGACCGGGCCGTCCAGGGCCGCCAGGTCGCCGAGTTCGGCCTCGCCGTCGGCGGCGAGGCCGACGACCACGATGCCCGCCTTCTTGTACGCCTCCAGGGCGCGCGTCAGGTTCGTGGCGCGGGCGACCGGGGTGCGGGCCGCCGTGCCGGCGGAGGTCTTCCAGGCACCGGCCGTCATGCCCGCCGCGCGCCGCTCCGGCACGACGACGCCGTGGCCGCCGAAGGCGGAGACCGAGCGGACGACGGCACCGAGGTTGCGCGGGTCGGTCACGCCGTCGAGGGCGACGATGAGCGGGTCCTCGCCGTCGTCGTAGGCGGCGCTGGCCAGGTCCTCGGGATGGGCGTACTCGTACGGCGGGACCTGGAGGACCAGGCCCTGGTGGTTGAGGCCGTTCGTCATACGGTCCAGCTCGGGGCGCGGGGCCTCCATGAGGTTGATGCCGCCCCGCTCGGCGGCGAGCTGGAGGGCCTCACGCACGCGCTCGTCGTTGTCGATGAACTGCTGGACGTAGAGGGTGGAGGCCGGGACGCCCTCGCGCAGCGCCTCGACGACCGGGTTGCGTCCTACGACCATCTCGGACGTGCCCTTGCCGCCGCGGCCGCGCGGCACGGGACGGCGCGCGGCCTGCTTCGCCTTGGCGGTCGCGATGCGGTTCTTCTTGTGCTTCTTGCGCATCTCGGCGGGCGGGGTCGGGCCCTTGCCTTCCAGACCCTTGCGCCGCTGGCCGCCACTGCCGACCTGCGCGCCCTTCTTGCCGGACATGCGGCGGTTGTTCGCGGCCATGACCTACCTGTCTGTCGTGAGCTTTCGTACGTACGTCTATGCAGTGTGCCGCCCGGAGGGCCGGGCGGCACAATCGATCTTCCGGAAGCCGGGTCCGATCAGCGCGGTCCCAGGGTCCAGCGCGGTCCCTGGGGGCCGTCCTCGATGACGAGGCCCGACTGGTTGAGCTGGTCGCGGATGGCGTCCGCGGTGGCCCAGTCCTTGCGGGAGCGGGCCGCCTCACGCTGGTCGAGAACCATACGGACCAGGGTGTCGACGACGCCGTGCAGGTCTTCGCCGCGGTCGGTCTCGCCGGCCCAGTGCGCATCGAGCGGGTCCAGGCCGAGGACGCCGAGCATGGCCCGTACCTCGGCGAGGCGGGCCACCGCGGCTTCCTTGTCGTCGGCGGCGAGGGCGGAGTTGCCCTGGCGAACTGTGGTGTGCACGATCGCCAGCGCCTGCGGGACCCCCAGGTCGTCGTCCATCGCCTCGGCGAAGGCCAGCGGCACCTCGGCGGACGGCTCGACGACGCCCGCCTTCTCCACCACGCGCTGCACGAAGCCCTCGATGCGCGCGAACGCGGACTCGGCCTCGCGCAGGGCCTCCTCGCTGTACTCGATCGTGGAGCGGTAGTGCGGGGTGCCCAGGTAGTAGCGCAGGACGATGGGGCGCCACTGCTTCACCATCTCGCTCACGAGGACGGAGTTGCCCAGCGACTTGGACATCTTCTCGCCGCTCATGGTGACCCAGGCGTTGTGCACCCAGTACCGGGCGAACTCGTCGCCGTACGCCTTGGCCTGGGCGATCTCGTTCTCGTGGTGCGGGAAGATCAGGTCGAGGCCGCCGCCGTGGATGTCGAAGGCGGAGCCCAGGTACTTGTGGGCCATCGCCGAGCACTCCAGGTGCCAGCCCGGGCGGCCCCGGCCCCACGGCGTCTCCCAGTCGGGCTCGCCGGCCTTGGCGGCCTTCCACATCGCGAAGTCGCGCGGGTCCCGCTTGCCGGAGATGCCCTCCTCGGCGGGCTGGCGCATCTCGTCGAGGTCCTGGCGGGACAGCTCCAGGTAAGAAGGCCACGACCGGACGTCGAAGTAGACGCTGCCCTCGGCCTCGTAGGCGTGTCCGCGCTCGATGAGCCCGCGCATCATCTCGACCATCTCGGTGACATGGCCGGTGGCGCGGGGTTCGTACGTGGGCGGGAGGCAGCCGAGAGCGGAGTAGCCGTCGGTGAAGGCGCGCTCGTTCTCGTAGCCGATCGACCACCAGGGGCGGTTCTGTTCGACGGACTTCGTGATGATCTTGTCGTCGATGTCCGTGACGTTCCGGATGAACGTCACCTCATAGCCGCGGTACGCGAACCAGCGGCGCATGATGTCGAAGTTGAGCCCCGAGCGGATGTGCCCGATGTGCGGCGCGGCCTGCACGGTGGCGCCACAGAGGTAGATCGAGACGCAGCCCGGCTGGAGCGGGGTGAAGTCACGGATCTGCCGGGCGCTGGTGTCGTACAGGCGAATCGTCACGACACCTAGGGTAGTGGGCCGCGCGGGGTGCGTGGAGCAGTCCCTCGGTTGTGATGCGTGCCTGTCCGCGCGGCGGGTTCGCCCCCCTCAGCCCACCCGCACCACCAGCGCGGTCGCCACCGCCATCAGGCCCTCGTCCCGGCCGGGGAAACCCAGGCCGTCCGTCGTCGCTCCCGACACCGACACCGGCGCCCCGGCCGCCTCGGAGAGGATCTTCTGGGCCTCGTCCCTGCGCTTGCCGATCCTCGGGCGCGGGCCTACGACCTGTACGGCGACGTTCCCGATACGGAAGCCCGCCTCGCGTACGATCCGGGCCGCCTCGCCGAGGAGTACGACACCCGGGGCGCCCGACCACTCGGGGCGGGCGGTACCGAAGTGCTGTCCCAGGTCGCCGAGGCCGGCCGCCGAGAACAGCGCGTTGCAGGCGGCGTGCGCGACGACGTCCGCGTCGGAGTGGCCGGCGAGACCGGGCCCTTCGCCCTCCCACTTCAGGCCCGCGCACCACAGCTCGCGGCCCTCCTCGAAGGCGTGGATGTCGGTGCCGATGCCCACCTGGGGCAGCGGGATCCCGGCGTTCTCCGTGCCCGGTGCCTCAGAAGCCATCGTTCAGCCTCCGGCGCGCCAGGACCGCCTCCGCCAGGACCAGGTCCAGCGGGCGGGTGACCTTGAAGGCCTCCTCGTGACCGGGCACCACCACGACCGTCAGGCCGAGCTGCTCGACCATGCTCGCGTCGTCGGTGACGTCGTCGGTCACCGTCTCGTGGGCCCGGATCAGCGTGGCGCGGTCGAAACCCTGGGGGGTCTGCACGGCGCGCAGGCGGGCGCGCCGCGGGGTGGCGACCACCGGTTCGGGCTCGCCCGTGGCGGTGGCCGGCTCGACCTCCTTGACCGTGTCCGCGAGCGGCAGCGCGGGCACCACGGCCGACGCCCCGTCCCGTACGGCCTCGATGACGCCGTCGACCGTGTCCACCGGGACCAGCGGGCGCGCCGCGTCGTGCACCAGCACGATGTCGTAGTCGGGCGGCAGGGCGTCGAGACCGAGCTTCACGGACTCCTGGCGGGTCTCGCCGCCGGGGACCACCAGGAAGTCGGTGCGCTCGGGCAGGGCGTGCGCGTCGAGCAGGCTCTTGACCTCGGCGGTGCCGTCGGGCGGGGCCACGACGACCACGAGGGAGACGGCGCGGGACGCGGCCATGGCGCGGACGGCGTGGATGAGCATCGGCGTGCCGTTCAGCGCGCGAAGCGCTTTGGGGGCACCCGGACCGAGGCGTACGCCCTTTCCGGCGGCCGGAATCACGACGGCGGTACGAGTCTCCGCGGGGACACCCGTGGGCGAAGGACGCGAAACGTCAGACATCGGTTCCTGTCAGGTTTGTGTGCTCTGCCTACGTGGGTATGGCCTCAGCGTGCCGGGTGGGACGTCTTGACCGAACCCTTTCCGTGACAACGGTCGAGACAGCTGCCCGGACCCGGCACATCAAGTATCGGGGGCGCCCCCGAGACAAGACGTACGGCGTCGTGAAGCGAACATGCCGCAGCGCCCGGCGACAGCAATTACGTCATCGGGCACCGCGGCACTTCTTTTAAGGCAACACAGCCAAGACACCACAGCGCTGTGCTGAACTGAGGCGGACCAACCGCGTCAGGACGCGAGAACCTCGTCGAGCAGAGCCTCGGCCTTGTCCTCGTTGGTGTTCTCCGCGAGGGCGAGCTCGCTCACCAGAATCTGGCGGGCCTTGGCGAGCATGCGCTTCTCACCGGCGGAGAGTCCACGCTCGCGCTCACGACGCCACAGGTCACGCACGACTTCCGCGACCTTGATGACATCGCCGGAGGCGAGCTTCTCCAGATTTGCCTTGTAACGACGCGACCAGTTCGTGGGCTCCTCGGCGTACGGCGCGCGCAGCACCTCGAAGACCCGGTCCAGCCCGTCCTGACCGACCACATCACGCACGCCGACGAACTCCGCATTGTCCGCTGGCACACGTACCGTCAGGTCACCCTGGGCGACCTTCAGCACCAAGTAGGTCTTGTCCACGCCTTTGATCTGGCGAGTTTCGATGGCCTCGATCAGCGCGGCCCCGTGATGGGGATAGACCACGGTGTCGCCAACCTTGAACGTCATGTGACAGGTACCCCTTCCGTGGCTATCCAGGGTAACACGGAAACTGCGGGTTCTGAATGGCGTTTTCGCAGGTCAGGGCATATCTCGGGGCTTGACAACTCCAACACGAACGTGCTGCGCGGGCCGAACGGAAGAAGGTATTCGCAGGTCGGAGCGGCTCTGCGGGCGGGGTGAAACGTGCACGTTACGCGCATCCAGAAGCCCCTCGAAGTAGCAGAACGTACGCATATGTCCGGTTCCAGGTGTGCGACTTCCGCTACTCCGTTCGGCGTCCCGAGACGGATCCCGGACGAATCCGGAATTGATCACAGGCAGGTCGGCGGCACGGCCGGTGATCAATTTCGGGAAGGTCGCGTATTCCTTCACGGAAATTTTGCGCCGGGATGTGCGGGACGGCTTATGTGAATGACTGACGGGCTCCGGGCAATGTGACGCCCGGATCACTTGTGGGTGAAGGGACGGGGGGTGGAAGAGGTACTTCGACGGCACTTGGGCGCCGAGGGGAGGGTCGGGTGCGGTCGCGCGGGAACGGCTCGGTAACCTAAGGCCGCTGACAGACACTTAGGGCGGCTTTACTCGCCCGCCCCGTTCGAGTCAAGGAGTTGCCGCCGCCGTGAGCAGCAGCCTTCGACGCGGCGCCCTCGCCGCGGCCGCCATCGCGTTCTCCATCACGTCGCTCGGTGCGTGCGCCGCCGGCAACAACAGTCAGACGCTGGAGATCAAGCCGGACAACGCGGCCACCTCGGTCGGCGACATCAAGATCCAGAACGCCGTCGTCATCACCCAGCCCGACCTGGAGTCGACCGGCCCGGCCGTCGTCTCCGCGACGCTGTTCAACTCCGGCAGCACCGCGCAGACGCTGGACTCGATCAAGGTGGACGACACCGACAAGAGCGCCGTCCTCAAGCCCGCCAAGGGCGGCAGCCTGACCATCCCGGCCGGCGGCTCGCTGATCCTCGGCGGCAAGGACAACGCCTCCGCCACGCTGCCCAGCAGCCGTGAAGCCATCCAGGACGGCAACGCCCAGAAGATCACCTTCACCTTCAGCAAGACCGGTGACGTGAGCCTGCGCGCCTTCGTCGTCCCGGCCGAGCACTACTTCGAGAGCTGGGGCCCGAGCCAGGTCCCGGCGGCGCCCGACACGTCGGCCTCCCCGACCGGGTCGCCGGCCGCGGGCACCGGGGCCACCCCGGCCGACAGTGCCTCCCCGAGCGCGACGGCGAACACCGGAGCGGGCGCCGGGACCGGGACCGGCGACGAGGCCGGTGCGGCGACCCCGTCCGACAGCGCCTCGCAGACGGCCGCCGGCCACTGAGCGGTCGTACGGCACCCGCACAGCCGTAGAAGAAGGGCGGGACCCCCGATTCCGGGGGTCCCGCCCTTCTTACGTGCCGAGCTTGTTCCTACGGCGGTTTACGGCTCGAACTTGTAACCGAGACCACGCACCGTCACCAGATAGCGCGGCGCGCCCGGGTCCGGCTCGATCTTGGCGCGCAGGCGCTTCACGTGGACGTCGAGGGTCTTGGTGTCACCGACGTAGTCGGCGCCCCAGACGCGGTCGATGAGCTGCATGCGGGTGAGGACGCGGCCGGCGTTGCGCAGGAGCATCTCCAGGAGGTCGAACTCCTTCAGGGGGAGGTCGACCTTGGAGCCGGAGACCGTGACCACGTGACGGTCCACGTCCATCCGGACCGGGCCCGCCTCCAGGGCGGCCGGGGTGACCTCCTCCGGTTCGCCGCGGCGGCGCAGGACGGCCCGGATACGGGCGACCAGCTCGCGCGAGGAGAACGGCTTGGTGACGTAGTCGTCGGCTCCTATTTCCAGGCCGACCACCTTGTCGATCTCGCTGTCCTTGGCGGTGACCATGATCACCGGGACGTTGGAGCGGCCGCGCAGCTGGCGGCAGACCTCGGTGCCCGGCAGGCCGGGCAGCATCAGGTCGAGGAGGACGAGGTCGGCGCCGTTGCGCTCGAACTCGTCGAGTCCGTCGGGCCCGGTGGTCGCGACGGCGACCTCGAAGCCCTCCTTGCGGAGCATGTACGACAGGGCGTCGGAGAAGGACTCCTCGTCCTCGACGACGAGCACACGGGTCACGGAAGGACCTCCGGGGCGGAAAGCGTTTCGTACGCGGTTGAGTCAGGGGAAGAATCGCGGGATCTGCGGGAATTCGATGCGGCGGAATGCCCGGCCTCGTCGTCGAGATCGGGGTGCTGCTGTGCGCGGTCACGGGCCGCACCCGCCTCCGGCAGCCGGAGGGTGAACGTGGAGCCCTGTCCCTCGGAGCTCCACACCGTGACCTCCCCGCTGTGCGAGGCGGCCACGTGCTTGACGATCGCGAGACCGAGGCCGGTGCCACCGGTGGCACGGGAACGGGCCGGGTCCACGCGGTAGAAGCGCTCGAAGATGCGCTCCTTGTCCTTGTCCGAGATGCCGATGCCCTGGTCGGTCACGGCGATCTCGATGAGGTCTCCGCCCGGGGCACCGACCCGGCGGGCGGCGATGCCGACGCGGGTGCGGGCGGGCGAGTAGTTGACGGCGTTCTCGACGAGGTTGCCGAGCGCGGCGGCGAGCTGGCCGCGGTTGCCCCAGATGCTGAGGTCGTCGCCCACGGCGCCCGCCCGTCGCCCGCCGGCACCCTGCTCGGGACCTTCGGGCGTCCAGACATTCGAGGCCATGGTGATCTGCTTCGTGCCGGCGGCGTGCCGGCAGCGGTCCATGGCCTCCGCGACGAGCTCGTCGACGCGGACGGGCTCGGCGTCCTCCAGCGGGTCGTCGTTCTGCACCCGGGAGAGGTCGATCAGCTCCTGCACCAGGCTGGTGAGCCGGGTCGCCTCGATCTGCATCCGTCCGGCGAACCGCTCCACGGCCTCCGGATCGTCGGAGGCGTCCATGACGGCCTCGGAGAGCAGGGAGAGCGCGCCGACCGGCGTCTTCAGCTCATGGCTCACGTTGGCGACGAAGTCCCGCCGCACCGCCTCTATGCGCCGGGCCTCGGTGAGGTCCTCGACCAGGAGGAGGACGAGGCGGGAGCCCAGGGGCGCAACGCGAGCGGACACGGCGAGGGCGTCGCCGCGTCCGGTACCGCGCCTGGGCAGGTCCAGCTCGACCTGCCGTATCTCCCCGTCCCGTCTCGTGTCCCGGGCCATCTGGAGCATGGGTTCGACGGAGAGCTTGCCACCGCGCACCAGACCGAGGGCGTACGCCGCCGAGCTGGCCTTGACGACGGCGTCCGCCTCGTCGAGGACGACGGCGGAGGAGCGCAGCACCGACAGGACCGTGTCCACGCCGGGCGGCAGGACCGGGTCGGTGTGCAGAGAGGTTCGGGTGGGTCGCTTCAGGTCGCGTTCGCTCCAGCGGAACGCCAGCATGGCGATGACGCCGGTGAGTACCCCGGCGATCGCTGCCGCTGCGGCGACCGCCGCGTTCACGTCCATGCACCCAGGTTAGGCATGACGCGGGCGGTGGCCACAGCCGTCGGAGTGCGAGCTCGAACACTCGTCGCCCAGAGTTCACCTTGGAGCCAGTGGTGGTTCATTTGGGGTGGCGGAAACGGACGCGTAGAGCCCGAATAGTGGACGCGTGGGGTTCGCACAGGCGGTTTAGCGTGGGATCACACTGGCGGTTTCATGACAGTCCTACTGCCGTTTTCACGACGGTCTTACTGTCGGAGGTCCGGACGGTAAGACTTCCGGTTCGATGACAAGACTGCCGGTTCGACGACTCCGACCACAGTCTCCTGACCCGGAACCCCCGAGGCAGACGTAAGAGAGGGACCCTGATGCGGGACGCGTACCACGAGGAACTGGACTCGATCGGCGACGGTCTGGTGGAGATGGCCCGGCTGGTCGGGTCGGCGATCGGGCGCGCCACCGCGGCGATCCTCGACTCCGACCTCAAGCTGGCCGAGAGCGTGATCGAGGCCGACCAGAAGGTCGACGACCTCCAGCACGACCTGGAGGCCCGGGCCATAGCCCTGCTGGCGCGCCAGCAGCCGGTGGCGACGGACCTCCGCATCGTCGTCACGTCGCTGCGCATGTCGGCGGACCTGGAGCGCTCGGGCGACCTGGCCCAGCATGTGGCCAAGCTCACGCGGCTGCGCTACCCGGAGCGGGCCATCCCGCAGGACCTGCACGCCACCATCCTGGAGATGGGCCAGCTCGCCCAGCGCCTGATGGCGAAGGCGGCCGAGGTCATCATCACCAAGGACGTCGACCTCGCGCTCCAGCTGGAGCAGGACGACGACGCGATGGACCTCCTCCACCGCACCCTTTTCCAGCACCTGATGGACGAGCGCTGGAAGCACGGCATCGAGACGGCGGTCGACGTGACGCTGCTCGGCCGCTACTACGAGCGGTACGCCGACCATGCGGTGTCCGTGGCCAAGCGTGTGGTGTACCTGGTGACGGGTGAGCACGCGGACGAGCTGCAGACGGACATCCAGCCGGACATCCAGCCGGCGACGGGTGTGGAAGGGGCGTAAGCCACGGGCCGCGGCCGTAGGCCATGAGCGGGCTCGCGGCGGCTGTTCGGGGCGTGCGCAAGCCTCTGTGCGCCGTTGATGCGCCCAGCGGGGCGGGCATGGAATGGGCACAGGCACCAGCCTCGAGGAGGATCCATGGCCGAATCCCCCAGCACTCCCGGTACCACCCCCGACCCCACCCGGGAACGCCCGTCCGAGCAGCCCGCCGACGTCAGGAGCCTCCCGCTCTTCGGCGCCTGCGGCTGCGGCTCGGGGTGCGGGTGCGGGTGCCAGTCGGGGAACCCCTGCCAGTGCGGGTGAGGGCGTAGGACGCGGAAGGTATGGCACGGCGTACGGCGGTTTCTTACGGCGCCGTGGGTCTCGTACGACCCTGAGGGCTCCGGTGCGGTGGACGCGCCGGGGCCCTTTGCCGTTTGCCGCGGCAGGCGGCTGGCGGCTGGCCGGACGGAGCGCGGAATTTCGCTTGTGCCGCCGTCTGCAGGGGTGTGATTCAGGCACCGCGCGCGCTCTGCGCGCTGCGAGCGGCGAGGTATGGGGCGTCGGCCGGGCCGGAGCAGGAGAGAAGACGAGCAAGGGGGCGGCCATGCGGCTCGGGGTCGGCGTGGCCCTTCGAGCCGCCCGAGGGAACTGAGGCCCCCGCCCGGCCGCTCGCGCTGGGACGGCGGATGACCGCGCGCCCCCGGGACCCTCATGGGCCTGCGGCGACCGGTTCCCGGCCCCGCCCTCCACTCCCCCGCGGCGGGTGCGGGCGCGCAACGGGTCGGCGCGAAAGGCGCATTGCCGCACCTGTCCGGCGGCAGTAGAGCAGGAGCAGGGCAATGACCCGGGGGCGCCGGTGGCCGGCGCCCACGTCGTCTTCACCGCCGGGCCCCGCTGCCGTCACCGACACCGAGGGACGGTTCTCCCTCGATGCGCCCGTGCCGGGCGAGTACGTACTGCTGTGCCGGGCGGACCCCGCGACGGGGCCGCCCGGTACCACGGAGGCCACGGTGCGGGTGGGGGTGCGGGGTGCGGATCTGCCCAGGGGTGGGACTGCGGGCGAGGTGGCGGGCGGGACTGCGGGCGAGGCGGCGGGCGAGGCTGCGGGCGAGGCGGCGGTGCGGGTCGAGCTGACGCTCGGCTGACGTACCCGCTGTCGGGCGCCCCTCGACAGGCGATCCACACAAAACGGACTTACCGTCGAGCGGTGGGCGCAGCACCGGGTGAGGTGCCCTCACACGCCGGTACCGCCCGTCGACTTCCCTCACGACACCAACAGGAGACGACCTGCCATGGCCACAGCATCTGAAACGCCGGTACTGGACACCCTCGCCGCCATGACGGTCGACTCGGTCGAACGGTGCGGGCTGGTCCCGGAGACCTTCATGCTCACCCGCATCGCCGCCCTCGCCGCGTCGGACGCCCCGCCGATCTCGTACGTCGCCCACATCGACCCCGCCATCCAGGCCGGCCTGACCGCCGAGCAGGTGCAGGACGTCCTGGTCGCCATCGCGCCTGTGGTGGGTACGGCACGCGTCATGACGGCCGCCGGGAACATCGCCAAGGCGCTCGGCATGACGATCGCGGTTGCGGAGGCGGAGGCTCAGGGGCGGGCGTGAGGGCGAGGGGGCAGGCGTAGGGGCGGGAGCCAGGGCGCAGGGCTGGCCCCCGGCGCAGGGCGAGGCCCCGGCGCAGGGCGGAGCAAATCTGTGGCGGTCGGGCGGCGTTCTGACCGATGATCGAGCCCATGGACGCAGTCGTACAACGTGTACGCACGTCGTGGACGAAGAAGTCGCGGGGCGGCCCTGAAGCCGCCCGGCGGAACGCCGCCCCGACGGCCTTCCTGCTGCCTGCGGGCCTGAGTTGTGCGCTGCACGAGGTCGCCATGGGCGAGTCCGAGTCCTTCGAGCCTCGTACGTGGGTGACAGATCTGTCGGACCCGGGGACGATCCTCCGCGAGGTCGATGGCCTGCTGCGCGTGGATCCACCGAAGGTGACCATGTTCGGCATGCCTCGACGCGATCGGCGCCCACCTGCTGTTCGGCTGGCCCCCGGCCAGTGGCTCCAGTGGCAGATCAACTACCGGATCGTCGGCAGTTGCAGCGGGGAGTGGTCCTACCGGTTGGAGACGTTCAACGTCGTCCACGGCTCCGCGACGCCCGATGTGTTCCTGGGAGTGCCGACGCGACGTGTGGACGAGCGCCGGTCTCTCCGCTGAATACGCCTGCCGGACTCCCCCGTTACCTTCTAGACGGCCCCGATCTTGGGGCTCCCGGCCTTCTGGCCCGGCATGACTTTTGCCCCCTGTCGACCATGACCCGGGGGGTGGT
>NZ_JBHVGZ010000038.1:0-91487 GCF_042800355.1 Streptomyces sp. NPDC057623 | reverse complement strand
ACCACCCCCCGGGTCATGGTCGACAGGGGGCAAAAGTCATGCCGGGCCAGAAGGCCGGGAGCCCCAAGATCGGGGCCGTCTAGAAGGTAACGGGGCGGATGCCCGCCTCAGGACGACCGTCCGCCGAACTGCCATTCATGGACCTCGACATCGGCATACCGGTCCGCCGTCAGCACCGCACGGGCCGCCTTCGCGTCGGGCGCCCGCACGAGTGCCGCCGTACCCAGCCAGGCGGTGCCGTCGTCGGAGAGCAGCGGGCCGTACGCGATCAACTCCTCCCGTCCGGGCGGCACATCCTGGTCGACGGGCTCCGCGGCGTCCGAGCCGAGCCCCAGCACCAGATACCGGTCGCCGTCGGTGCTGCCGCCGGGGAAGTCCCACATGGTCCGCCCCAGCAGGTTGCGCCAGCGGCGCAGCAGCACGTCCCGGTACACGCCTGCCTGGTAGTTGGGCTCGTCGAAGGCGAACGCGCGGGCGGCGGCCGCATCGGGCAGGTCGAGGATGTGCACACTGCCGGTCAGGGTGTCGCTTCCCGGAGCGAAGGTCGGCCCCCGCGCGATCATCTCCGCGGCGAAGAGGTCCATGTACGACCAGTGCTCCTCCAACAGCCGGTCACGCAAGGGGAGAGAGCCGGGGCGATCACGGTGGTGACAGAAGTACTCCATGCCCGCAGTCTTCACCATCTGTGCCGAAGCGTGGGCCAACGCCTGATTCACGTGACGGCCCTGTTGTATCAAGCAATTGCTAGACACAATCCGTGTCCCGCGGCGTGTACCCCGCCGGACCAGCCTCCACGGACGGGAGCCGAGATGACCGTGCCCGCCGACAGTTCCGCACACCGACCACGCACGGCACCGGCGCTCTCGCGCCGCGCGGTGGTCGCAGCCCTCCCGGTCGCCACGTGGGGTACCGCCCACGCCACACCCGCCCCCGCGGCGCCGCCCCGGCGGACCGTGGCCTACGTGGGCTCGCGCACCACCGCCGACCGCGAAGGCAAGGGCAAAGGCATCGAGGTGTACGACGTCAGCCCGGGCGGCGAGCACTGGACGCCGCTCCAGACCGTCGAGCTCGACAACCCCACCTTCCTGGCCACCGACCGCACCCGCCGCTACCTGTACGCGGTTCACGGCGACTTCACCTATGTCAGCGCCTATCGCATCGCCCCCGGCTCCGGACGGCTCACCGCCCTGGGCCGGCAGGAGACCGGCGGCCGCAACCCCGCGCACCTCGCGGTGGACCCGAGCAACCGCTTCCTCGTCGTGGCCAACCACTCCTCCGGCACGGTGGCGACCCTGCCCCTGCTGGCCGACGGCGGTCTCGGGCCGCGCACCGACCTGCTCTCCCTCCCCGGCGCGCCCGGCCCGCACCGCACCGAGCAGACCGGCGCCAAGCCGCACCACGTGCCGTTCTCACCCGACGGCCGGTTCATCGTCGTACCGGACAAAGGGCTGGACCGGATCTTCACGCTCACCCTGGACGCGGAGTCCGGAAAGCTGGGTTTCGGCCCCGTCCCGTCCGTGGCGACCCGTGAGTTCGCGGGCCCCCGGCACATCGCCTTCCATCCACGTCTGCCGTACGCGTACGCGATCGACGAACTGTGCTCCACGGTGACCGCCTATCACTGGGACGCCGGGCGTGGCGCGTTGGAGGCGCGGCAGATCCTGTCCGCCACCGCGCCGACGACGACGGGTGACAGCCGGGGCGGGGAGATCGCGGTCGGTCCGGACGGACGGTTCGTGTACGCCTCCAACCGCGGCGGTGCCGGGGACGGCTCTCCGGGCGGGCCCGAGCCGGACACCATCGGCGTGTTCAGGGTGTCGGCCCGGACAGGGCTGCTCCAGCCGGTGGGCTGGACGTCCACCCGGGGCATCCGGCCGCGGTTCTTCTGCCTGGGCGCGGACGGCCGGAGACTGTACGCCGCCAACGAACGCAGCCACACCATCGTCAGCTACGACGTCGACGCGGCGACCGGTCAGCTCCGGCCCGTCGGCGAGGTGGTGCGCACCGGCTCACCGGTGTGCGTCCTCTTCGTCCGGCCGACTTCGTACGCTTCGTAGGATGAGGCTCCGCCCGATCCACTGATCCACCGGCCCCAACCGATCCACCGGTTCCCTCACGTGAAGAGCGCAGGAGCGATGTCGAGGCCCAACCTGACCACCTCCATGGCCGCCCGGCTGGTGGACCTGATGCGTCGCAGGGGCCTCTCGGCGGGCGCCCACATCACCGAGCAGTGGGCGGCGGACGAACTGTCGGTCTCCCGCACCCCGGTGCGCAAGGCGATGCAGTTCCTCACCGAGGTCGGCATCCTGGAGCGGCTCCCCCACCGCGGCTTCTTCCTGACCCGTGACGCGAGCACCCTCGCCCGGCCCGACCTGAGCCAGGACGAGGACGGGGAGGAGTCGGCGTACTTCGAGATCGCGGACGACTACGTGGGCGGCCGCTTCACCGCCTCCTTCACCGCGGCCGACATCGGCCGCCGCTACCGTCTGACGCCGCGCCAGGCGGAGCGGGTGCTGTCCCGTATGGAGGGCGAGGACCTGGTGCGCCGCAAGGCGGGCGGGCGGGGCTGGGAGTTCCAGCACGTGATGGCGACCGTCGAGGCACACGACCAGAGCTACCGGTTCCGAATGATCATCGAGCCGGCCGCGCTTCTGGAGCCAGGCTTCACCGTGGACGCCGAGGCCTTCGACCGGCATCGGCGGCAGCAGGAGGCCCTGCTGCGGGGGGACATCCTGCTGCTGCCGCGGGCCGAGCTGTTCCAGGTCAACGCCTCGTTCCACGAGATGCTGGCGGGCTGCTCGGGCAACCAGTTCCTGCTGGACGCCGTCCGCCGCCAGAACCGGCTGCGCCGCCTCATCGAGTACCGCCACCAGATCGACCGCTCCCGCCTCGCGGGCCAGGCCCGGGAGCATCTGAGGCTGCTGGACCTGGTGGAGAGTGGAGACCTGAAGGAGGCCTCGTCCTTCCTCGGCGTACACCTGGACAGGGTGCGGTCGATGAAGACGGGGATCGACGAAGAGCACTAGAACCCCGGGACCACCACCGCACCGTCAACATGGGCACCCTCGTCACACAACCACCGATTGATTGCTTCAAAGAGCGGATTGAGACAATGCTCTGTCGGGTGCCACGGGCCCCAACCGCCGGCCCGTGGCGCCCTGTCACTCGGGAGGGAAGCGGCGCTGTACGTCGGGCCGGGACTTCAGGCGCTCCGGGTAGCCGGGCCCCATCCGTGCGATCGTGTCGTCGGCGTGCAGCGGCTCGTGGCACGCCGAGCACACCACCTCCGCCTCACCGTCGTGACCGCAGGCCTCGTGGTGGAGGGTGATCGGCGGACCCTCGGGCCCGGCGAGCCAGCGGTCGCCCCAGCGGGCCATCGCGGCGAGGACCGGGAAGAGGTCCTTGCCCCGCTCCGTCAGCAGGTACTCGTGGCGGGGCGGTTCGCTCTCGTATGGCCGTCGCTCCAGCAGCCCCGCCTCGACCAGGCGGCGCAGCCGGTCGGTGAGGGTGTTGCGGGCGATGCCCAACTCGCTCTGGAACTCGTCGAAGCGGCGGCTGCCGTAGAAGGCCTCCCGCAGGACCAGCGGCGTCCAGGCGTCGCCCACCACGTCCAGGGTGCGGGCGATGGAGCACGGCCAGTTCGAGAAGGACGTACGCGCGCTCATGCCCGCGCTCCGGCCTCGTGGACCAGCTCGATCGCCCGGCCCAGCGTGTCGAGCCGGGCGGCCAGGTCGGCACCGGCCGGATAGAGGCGGACGGTGTCCACGCCGGCGTCGCGCCAGACCCGCAACCGCTCCCGCACCATGGCCTCCGTACCGATCAACGTCGTCGCGAGGACCATCTCGTCGGTGACCAGAGCCGCCGCCCCGTCCCGGTCGCCTGCCTGCCATCGCTGCCGTACCTCCGCGGCGGCCTCGGCCCAGCCCTGCCGGCTGTATGCCCGGTTGTAGAAGTTGGTGGAGGCCGAGCCCATGCCGCCGAGGCTGAAGGCGAGTTCCTTCTTGCGGCCCGCGACCATGGCGCTCAGCGCTTCCTCGTCGGGGGCGAAGGCCACCTCGGCGCCCTGGCAGATGTCCAGGTCCGCGCGGACCCGCCCGCCGCGCGCCAACCCCTCGTCGAGGTGCGCGAAGTAGGCGTCCGCCGCTCCCTCGGGGACGAAGCTCGTACCGAGCCAGCCGTCGGCGACCTCTCCGGTCAGCTTGAGCATGGCCGGTGACAGGGCGGCCAGGTACAAGGGCACGGGGTGCTCGGCCCGCATCGACAGCTTCATGGGCACGGCGTCCCCGCCGGGCAGCGGGATGCGGTACTCGGTGCCGCAGTGGTCGATCTTCCCGCCGTCCAGTACCTGCCGCACGATCTCCACTGTCTCGCGGACACGCGCCAGCGGGCGTGCGAAGCGAACGCCGTGCAGCCCTTCCATCACCTGGGGGCCCGAGGGGCCGAGGCCGAGCAGGAAGCGTCCCTGGGACAGGTTGGAGAGGGTGATCGCGGTCTGCGCGAGGGCGACCGGTGTGCGTGTCCCGACCTGCATGATGCCGGAGCCCAGCAGCATGCGTTCGGTGCGGGCGGCGTAGTGGCCGAGGGCGGAGGGCGCGTCGGAGCCCCAGGCCTCGGCCACCCAGCAGATGTCGAGGCCGAGTTTCTCCGCCTCGACGACGAAGTCCGCCTGCCGCGTCCAGGAGCCCATCCCGGACGCCTCGACCGTGATCGCGGCCCTCATCACGCCTCCGCCAGTTGCTTGATGTGCCCCAGCGTGGCGGTCATGTTGCGCTCGAACTCCCGCAAGCGCACGAACACGATCTTCTCCTCCTTCTCCGGCATGCCGTCGATGGCGAGGGACAGTCCGGAACGCCCGGGCCCCATCTGCATCCACTCGGCCAGCGCGGTTCCGCCGTCCCTGGGTGCCAGCCGGAAGCGCCAGACGGCGGACGGCCGGGACGGGTCCTCCACGGCCCAGGCGAGGACGCTCGGGGGCTCGCACTCGATGACGTGCGAGGTGGTCTCCCACTCCCCGAAGGACTCGTGCCTGCTCCGGCCGACGAACCGGGCGCCCACGGCGGGCCGGACCGCGCCGTCGAGCCAGCGGACCGACTGGAGCTCCGCACTCATGTCCGGCATCAGCGTCACGTCGGAAACGATCTGCCACACCCGGTCCGGCGGTGCCTCGACCCACGCCCGCACCTCCACCGTGGGCGTGTCCGCGTAGCGTGCGCCCGTCCACTCCACTCCGCACCAACTCCGTCCCGGTTGAGCGCCATTGACCTCCAGAGTTGTGTAACTAGACTCACTGCGTCAAGAGTGGGGAGGCAGGCGCCGGGAGCCCGCTTCGCTACGCCCCGGTGCCGCCCCGCTCCATGTGCCGGGCGGCCTCGCGCACCTGGTTCTCGACCTCGCTGCGCGGCTCACCGCGCGCTCTCGCGTACTCGACCATCGCGACCTGCGCCTCCCGGGCCAGGTCCCGCCAGGCACGCAGGGCCGTGTTGTACGTCTCGGTCTGCCGCGCGCTCCAGCCACCGCGCTGCGTCGGCGACCCGTACATGCCCCGCAGGTCCTCCACGCGCGTGTGCGCCTGCTCGGCGGCGCGCTCCTTCTCCACCAGCTCTTCGAAGATAGTCGTCACACAAATGGAGCATAGGCGGGCATATCGCCTCTCGCGCGCGGAGCGTGCGGAGCACGGCAGACGCTCAGGTGCACGGCGGCACGGCCGCCCGTTCCGACCACTCCCGGGTCGAGAGGGCGAGCAGTGCCTCCGTCTCCCGCGGGCCGGGCAACGGGCCGTGGTCTCCCGTCACCTGGAGGGCGGAGGCGGCCGTGACGTGGCCCAGGCGCAGGGCGTTGGTCGTGCTCTCCCCTCGCAGCAGGCCCGCGAGGAAACCGGCCGCGAAGGCGTCGCCCGCGCCGACGGCCTCGACCACCGTCGTGCGCGGCGTCGGCACGGTGTGCACGCCCTCGTCGCTGAACGCGGTCGCGGCTGTCGCCCCGTCCTTGACGACCAGGATGCGCGGACGCGGAAGCTGTGCTCGTACGCCCTCCGGCGTCAGGTCCCCGCCCCACAGCCCCTGCGCCTCGTCCAGGCCGACGAAGACGATGTCGGCGCGGTCGGCCAGCGCGCGCAGCACGGCCGGGGCCGTCCCGTCCGGCCAGAGGGCGGCGCGGTGGTTGACGTCGAAGCTCACCGCGTACGGGCGGGCGCCGGGCTCGGCGGCCAGTGCCCGTGTCACCAGCTCACGGCACGACTCGGACAGCGCGGGCGTGATGCCGGTCAGGTGCAGCAGCGAGGCCGTGCGCAGGGGCGCGCTGTCCAGTGCCTCGGGGCCCAGCGCGGAGGCGGCCGAGCCGCGCCGGTAGTAGCGCACACGGGTCCCGGCGGGGCCGGGGTCCTTCACCAGCAGGCCGGTCGGGCGACGGGGGTCGGTCCGCACGTGCGCCACGTCGACGCCGGCGGCGGCGACGGTGGTACGGACCCGGTGTCCCAGGGGGTCGTCCCCGAGCGCGGAGAGCCAGGCGACCGGGATGCCGTGGTCGGCGAGGTACATGGCGACGTTCGACTCGGCTCCGGCCACCGACAGGCGCAGCTGGGCCGCGTTCACGAGGGGGGCCGGCGGGTCGGGGGCCAGGGCGGCCATGGTCTCGCCGACGCAGACGACGGGGCCCGGGGCGGGGCGCCAGGGACCGGTCTCACCGGGCACCCGGTCGGCGGGCGTCCCGGAGTCCCTCGCCGGCACTGGCCGTGCGGCGGTCATGCCGGATCCCCGGTGCTCGCGGGGTGCCGGGCGACGTCGAGCCGGCAGGCGGGCGCCGGGGTGCCCGGCCCGTCCACGCGTGCTGCGAACAGGGCCCGGTCGTCGTGCCCCGGAACAGCAAGGCCCAGGCGGGCGGTCGTGACGTACAGGACGTCATGGGCGAGGCACACCCCGGCCGGTTGCCGCGCGGGCAGCCGCGGCGTGCGGTCGGGCGATCCGTCCGGCAGATGGCGGCGTACGGTGCCGGTGCCGGTACCGGTGCCCCAGACGAACTCCTCGGGTGCGCCGAGCTCAGCCGTCACGGGGTCGCCGTGGAAGCGCCGGACCACGCCGCGAGCGCTGTCGGCAAGGTACATGAGGCTGCCGTCGGGAGTGAAGGCGGGTCCGTTCGGGACCGTGATGCCTTCCAGCACCCGTACGACCGTGCCGTCCCGGTCGAGGCGGTACAGGGAACCGGCGTCCTCGTCGGCGTCGTAGGCCGTGCTGCCGGCCCAGAACGGGCCGAACGGGTCGGCGACGGCGTCGTTCATGCGCATGCGGGTCCGGGCGTTCTCCTCCGGCCGTGCCGCCCAGTCGAGGGTGCCGTCGGAGTGCGGCGGGCAGATCCCGGTGCCCGCGGCCACGGTCCAGGTGCCGGAGTGACCGGCCACGGGGGCCACGGCGCCCGACGGCACGGGGAGCCGGGCCACGGTGCGCGGGGGCGCGCCCGGGTCGTCCGGCACCGCCAGGAGGCGGCCGGCGAGGATGTCGACGAGGACGACGCCGGAGCGGTTCCAGCGGGCGCCCTCGCCGAGTCCGAGGCGGTCCGGGCCCACCGGGCGCAGGGTGCCGGCGGGGCGCGGGTCCGCGGTCACCGCGTCGCCTCTGCCACGACCTCGCGAAACCGGCGCGCGCGTTCCCTGAGGGCGGTGACGCTGCCCCCGTCCGCGGCGTCGCCGACGAGAGGGGAGCCGACGCCGACCGCGATCGCTCCGGCGGCGAGGCAGGCGCGGGCGACGGCCTCGTCGACACCGCCCACCGGGACGAACGGCGCGTCGGGGAACGGGCCGCGCAGGGCCTTGAGATAGGCCGCTCCCCCGGACTGGGCGATCGGGAAGACCTTCAGCGCGGCCACTCCCAGGGCGCGGGCCGCGATGACCTCGGTCGGGGTCAGCACGCCGGCCAGGACCGGCATGCCCAGCTCCTGTGCCGCACCGACGCCGTCGCCCAGCCCCGGTGTGACCGCGAAGTCGGCTCCGGCGCGGTGCGCGGCGCGGGCGTCCGCGGCGGTCAGTACGGTGCCGGCGCCGAGGGGACGGTCCGGGCCGAGGGCGTGGCGGGCGCGTTCGACGACGGCGAGGGCGTCCGGGGCGGCGAGCGACACCTCGATCAGCTCGATGCCCTCCTCGGCCAGGGCCAGCACGGTGCGCAGTGCGGCGTCGGGGTTCTCGCCGCGCACGATCGCGACCAGGCGGTGGGTGGCCAGCGCGGCTGTCAGATCCACGGACGGTGCTCCTTCGGTGCGGGGGTGGCGGGGCAGCGGCAGGCCCCGCAGCGGACCTCGTCGGACGCCGGTACGCACGCGGCGGCGTCGGGGCCCGCGTCGGCCGGGCCGAAGACGCGGCCGAGCATGGGCTCCACGCCCGCGCTCCGGTAGGGGCGCGGCTGGGGGTGACCGCCGAGGTCGCGCCCCAGGGCGATCGACGCGGGCTGTCCGTCCGCCCGCAGTCCCGCCGCCATGTGCAAGGTGGCCTGGCTGCGAGAGGTCGGGCAGGGCGTGCGCCGCCCAGACGAAGCGGAAGCCGGGCGGTGCGGTGAGGTGGTAGTCGACCTGGGCGCCGTCGTCCGTGGGGCGGATGGACCGGGCGAGGGTGAAGGACCCGGCCCGGACGTGTTCGGTGTCGCCGGCCGCCGCCCGGGTCCAGGGGCGCGACCAGACCTCTCCGTGGTCGGGGTGGCCCCGGACCGTGGGGACGCACTCCTCCAGCCCGCCCGCGTCCACGAACCCGTCCCCCGGCGCGGGGTCGGTGGTGATGTGCAGCACCGCCGTCACCACTCGGCGAAGGAGTCGTCGGAGTGCCGCCAGACCGGGTTGCGCCAGGCGTGTCCGGCCCGGTCGGCGGCGCGTACGGCCGCCTCGTCGATGCTGACGCCCAGTCCGGGGGCGTCATTGCGAGGTGCGTGGCCGTCGGCGAAGCGGAACGGGGCGGGGTCGGCGACGTAGGACAGCAGATCGGCGTCCTTGTTGTAGTGGATGCCGCGGCTCTGCTCCTGGATCAGGAAATTCGGGGTCGCGAACGCGATCTGCAGGCTGGCGGCCAGCGCGATCGGGCCGAGCGGACAGTGCGGGGCGAGCTGGGCGCCGTAGGTGTCGGCGAGGGAGGCGATGCGGTGGACCTCGGAGATACCGCCGGCGTGCGACAGGTCGGGCTGCGCCACGGCTACGCCGGCGGCGAGCACGGGCAGGAACTCGCCGCGTGAGTAGAGGCGTTCGCCGGTGGCCAGGGGAACCGGGCTCGCGGCGACCAGGCCCGGCAGCAGGTGGCCGTGTTCGGGGACGACGGGTTCCTCCACGAACAGCGGGTGCAGCGGGGCTAGTTCGGCCAGCACCCGGCGCGCGCTCGCGGCGGTGAAGCGGCCGTGGAAGTCGACGGCGACGTCGCGGTGCGGGCCCAGCACCGCACGGGCCGCGGCCACCCGGGCGACGACCGCCTCCGACTCGGCCGCGGTGGCGATCGGCGACGTGGCACCGGCGGCGTTCATCTTCACCGCGGTGAAACCGGCCTCCACCTGGGCGGCTACCTGCTCGGTGAGTTCGGCGGGTTCGTCGCCGCCGACCCAGGCGTAGACGCGGACGCGCTCGCGTACGGGGCCGCCCAGCAGGGCGTGCACGGGTGCGCCGTAGGTCTTGCCCGCGATGTCCCACAGGGCCTGGTCGAGGCCGGCGACGGCGCTGGAGAGGACGGGGCCGCCACGGTAGAAGCCGCCCTTGGTGAGCACCTGCCAGTGGTCCTGGATGCGCAGTGGGTCCTGGCCGACGAGGTACTCGGCCAGGACGTCCACGGCGGCGCGGACCACCTCGGCCCGTCCCTCGACGACGGGTTCGCCCCAGCCGATCACGCCGTCGTCGGTCTCGACCCGGCAGAACAGCCAGCGCGGCGGGACCAGGAACGTTTCGATGCGAGTGATCTTCACTTGCTGCCCGTGCCTTTCGTGTCGTCAGGACTGGTGCCTGCGGTGCTGGTGCCTTCGGTGCCGGTGTCGTCGGAACCGTCGATCCGGTCCAGATCGCGCCCGGACTGGGCGAGCAGAGCGCGCATCGCGGCCTCCGCGGCCCGCGGGTCCCGGTCGCGTACGGCGTCCAGGACGGCGCGGTGGGCCGGTACGGGGTCCCCGCTGTGCGGATGGCTGTGCACGATGCGGTCCCGGTGGGCGAGGCCCGGCTCGATGACCATCTCCATGCGCTGGAGGAGTTCGTTGTGGGTGGCGCCCAGCAGGGCGCGGTGGAAGGCGAGGTCGGCCTCCACGGCCTGCCCCGGGTCGGCGCCCCCGACCCCCATCGCCTCCAGTGCCGCTTCCAGGGCCGCCAGGTCGGCGTCGGTGCGGCGCTCGGCCGCCAGGCGCACGGCGGCCGGTTCGACGATGACGCGCACCTCGGCGAGGTTGCGCAGCAGGTTCCGGTCGGCGTCGGTGGCGAGGTCGGCGCCCTCGAACTGCCAGCGCAGTACGTCGGCGTCGAGCAGGTTCCAGTCGGCGCGGGCCCTGACGAAGGTGCCGCGCTTCTGGCGGGCGTCGACCATGCCCTTGGCGGCGAGCACCTTCAGTGACTCGCGCAGGGCGGTGAGACTGACGTCCAACTCGCCCTGGAGCGCCACCAGGTCGAGCGTGGCTCCCTCGGGGATCCGCCCTCCCAGGATGCGCCGGGCGAGGGCCTCCACGGTCTGGCCGTGCACGCCGCGGCGGGCGTAGGGCGTCATGTCGTACCGCCTTTCTGCTGAAGCTGAGGAGTGGGAACTGCCTTCTGCCACGCAGGGGTGAGCGCGGTGCGTACGGCGGTGGCGGCGCCGATGCCGGAGGCCGCGCCGGTGACCACGGCCGTGCGGCCGGTGAAGCGGCCACCGGGCCGGCGTTCTGAGCACCGCCAGGTCGTCAGCATGACCGGCGCTCCAGGCGAACGGCAGCCCGTGGTGCAGCAGATGGGCCGCGTTGCACGTCGTCCCGGTCGCCGTGTCCCGGTAGCGTGCCGCCGGGTCCAGTGCCCGCAACCGGAGCCGGTCGGGCCGTCCGGGCACGAGAGGGGATCCGTCGAGCCGCCCGGCGCTCAGCACGGCCACGACCGTGCGGTCCCCGGAGAAAGCGAACCGCAGAGTGCCCGCTGTCTCCTGGTCTCGCTGCGCAGCACGGTTTCGACGTCACGGCGAAGACTGTTGCGCGAGGCCGCAACCCTGTCAATATTAATTAATAATTTAAAGAAACATAGCTCGCCCCTCAGCGGTTGCCCGACCACCGCGGCCGCACGGGGTGGAACGATCCGCTGGACGCCGGGATTCGGACGCCCGGCGTCCCCAACTCCGCATCAGACAGGAGCACCCTCGATGACCCACCGCGCGGACCCCGGGCACTACGACGGCACCATGCGCTACCGGCGCACCGGACGCTCAGGACTCGACCTGCCCGTGCTGTCGCTGGGGTACTGGCACAACTTCGGTGACGACCGGCCCTTCGAGGCCCAGCGCGAGATCGCCCTGCGCGCCTTCGACCTCGGCATCACCCACCATGACCTCGCCAACAACTACGGGCCGCCCTACGGCGCCGCCGAGATCAACTTCGGCCGCCTGATGAAGCAGGACCTCGCGCCCCACCGCGACGAACTGGTGGTCTCCACCAAGGCCGGCTGGGACATGTGGCCGGGCCCCTACGGCCAGGGCGGCGGCTCCCGCAAGTACATGCTCGCCTCGCTCGACCAGTCACTGCGGCGGACGGGACTGGAGTACGTCGACATCTTCTACTCCCACCGGCTCGACGCCGGCACCCCGCTGGAGGAGACGATGGGCGCGCTCGACACCGCCGTCAGGCAGGGCAAGGCCCTGTACGTCGGCATCTCCTCGTACGACGCGGCACGCTCCCGGGAGGCGGCGGCCATCCTCCGGGAGCTCGGCACACCGCTGCTCATCCACCAGCCGTCGTACAGCATGCTCAACCGCTGGATCGAGAACGAGGGCCTGCTGGACGCCGCCGAGCAGGAGGGTTTCGGGGTCATCGGCTTCACCGCGCTGGCCCAGGGCCTGCTGACCGGACGCTACCTCGACGGCGTCCCCGCCGGCTCGCGCGCCACCCAGGGCAAGTCGTTCGACGAGACCTGGCTGTCGGACGACATGCTGCGCAGGCTGCGCGCCCTGGGCGACATCGCGGCCCGGCGCGGGCAGACCCTCGCCCAGCTGGCACTGGCCTGGGCCCTGCGCGACCGCCGGGTGACCTCGCTGGTCATCGGCGCCTCCCGCACCGAGCAGCTCGAGCAGAACGTCGCCGCACTGGAGAACCTCGACTTCAGCGACGAGGAACTGGCCGAGATCGACGAGTACGCCACCGACGGAGGCGTCGACCTGTGGCAGGAGGCCCGGACCGGCAACCTGGGCTGAGTTTGGTATGGACCTGACGAGCCGTCATGGCTATGCTCTGCCCGACCCTGGATGAGAGCGCTCTCAGATCGCGGTTGTTCCACCCCACTCGCTGGAACGACGAAGGGCAACTCCCTTGAGACGCAGCAGACTCAAGTACGCCGGCCTCGCCGTACTCCTCGTGCTCGGCAGCTGGACCGCGGGCGGCACCGGATCGGCCGCGGCGACCGAACCCGACCCCGCCTCCGCAGGGGTTCTGGAGGCGATGCAGCGGGACCTCGGCCTGTCGAAACCGCGGGCCGAAGCGCGGCTGGCGGCGGAACGCACCGCCATGGACCTCACGCCGAAGGCGCGCGAGGCGGCCGGATCCGCCTACGGCGGCTCGTGGTTCGACGCGGCCGGCGGGCGGCTCACCGTGGGCGTCACGCCGGACGCGCCGGCCGCGACCGTGCGGGAAGTCCGGGCCACCGGAGCGGCCGTGCGCACCGTCGCGCACAGCGCGCGCGAACTCGACGCCGCCAAAGCACGGATCGACCGGCTCCCCGCGCCGTCGGGCGTGAGCAGTTGGCACGTCGATCCGGTGGCCGGCACGGTCGTCGTGAACGTCGTCCGCGACCGACAGGCCGACAACGATGTCCGGCGCTTCCTCTCCCGCGCCATGGCGACCGGACCCGTCAGCGTGCAGACGGTCGCCGCCGCCCCCCGCACCTTCGCGGCCGGAACCGTCGGCGGCGACCCCTACTACACCGGCAACGTCCGCTGCTCCATAGGCTTCTCGGTGCACGGCGGCTTCATCACCGCAGGGCACTGCGGCGGTCAGGGCGCCGCGGTCCGGGGCTGGGACGGCACCCACGTCGGAACGTTCCAGGGCTCATCGTTCCCGGACAACGACTACGCCTGGGTGAGCGTCGGCAGCGGCTGGTGGACGGTGCCGGTGGTCCTCGGCTGGGGGACGATCCCGGACCGTCTCGTGCGCGGCTCGGCCGAGGCACCCGTCGGCGCCTCCGTATGCCGGTCCGGCTCCACGACGCACTGGCATTGCGGCACCGTGCTGGCCAGGAACGAGACGGTCAACTACAGCCAGGGCGCGGTGCACCAGATGACGAAGACCAGCGTCTGCGCCGAACCCGGCGACTCCGGGGGCTCCTTCATCAGTGGTGACCAGGCGCAGGGAGTCACCTCGGGCGGCTGGGGCAACTGCTCCGGTGGCGGGGAGACCTGGTTCCAGCCCGTCAACGAGATCCTCGGCCGCTACGGGCTGACCCTGCACACGGCCTGATCCGGACGCGGGGAGGGGCGGCCGGATCGCTCCTCCCTGGCCGGGCGTGCGTGATCCACGCCCGTGACGCACGAGCCGCCGCACGTCCGCCGTCGGACGTGCGGCAGGATGAGGGCCATGAGCGTAGTCAAGATCAACGTACTGACCGTGCCCGCCGAGCAGCGCGAGACGCTGGAGAAGCGCTTCGCCTCCCGTGCGCATGCCGTGGAGGGCTCTGACGGGTTCGAGTGGTTCGAACTCCTGCGGCCGGTCGAGGGCACCGACACCTACCTCGTGTACACGCGCTGGCGTGACGAGGAGTCCTTCCAGGCCTGGATGGAGGGTCCGATGAAGTCGGCCCACCAGGGCGGTGGCACGGAGGGCGGCGAGCGCCCCAAGCCGGCGGCGAGCGGGTCCACCCTGTGGTCCTTCGAGGTCGTGCAGCAGGCGGGGCCCAAGAGCGAGTAGCGGACAACGAGCGGCGGTCACCGGCGGGGGCCGTGGTGCCCCCGCCGTCACTCGGCCCCGGCCCCGGACCCGCGGTGCGACCGGGACACCGCCGCCAGGACGAAGGTCACGCTGATCAGTAGGGACCAGGCGCCGAACTTCTCCACTCCCACGGGCTCCCAGCCGTCGAGTTGGTAGGGGTAGCGCCAGGCGCCCACATAGGTGGCGAGGTTCTCCGCGATCCAGAGGAAGAACCCGATCAGGACGAACGACAGCGCGATCGGCATCCGTCGGCGTACGCCGCGCACCGTGAAGCGCACGGACGTGCCGGCGGTGACGGCGAGGAGCAGCGCGGCCAGGAGCCAGCGCGCGTCGGGGAGCCAGTGGTGGCTGAAGAAGTTCACGTAGACGGCCGCGGCGACCAAAGCCGTCGACCGCGGGCGGTAGCGGACCAGCTCCAGGTCGAAGAGGCGCCAGGCGCGGCAGACGTAGCTGCCCACAGCGGCGTAGAGGAACCCTCCGTAGAGCGGGACGCCCGCGAACTTCAGTACGGCGGGCTCCGGATAGCTCCACGAGCCGAAGGCGACCTTCACCAGCTCGAAGGCCAGGCCGATGACGTGGCAGACGGCGATGACGGCGACGTCCCGCCCGTTCTCCCAGCCGCGCATCCAGAACAGCAGCGTCAGCAGCACCCCGTAGACGACGAGCAGGTCGTAGCGGGCCACGGGCAGGCCGGGCAGCAGGGTGGACGCCGCCACACCCGACATCAGGGCGATGGCGAAGGCGCAGGACCGGGTCTGTGTCCACGCGAAGTCGAGCAGCTGGCGCACTGAGGCCGCGAGGGGGCCTGGGATGCTTGCGGTGACCATGATCCCAAGGACGAGCAGGTGGCCCGCCCGGTTGCCTCCGGTCCCGGCCCGGCGTTGTCAGTGCCCTCTGGCAGGATCGCGATATGAGTGATCTTGCGGCCGATCTGTTCGACCCCGACAACGACTGGAGCAACCGCGTCCAGGCCCGCTGCACCGGGCTGTCGCCGGAGCTCGCCGAGTTCGTGCCGCACCTCGCCGCGGCTCCTCTGTTCTGGGATCACCGCTACAAGGTCGACGCCGCCTGGAAGCGTCGGACCACGGCCCTCCTCAAGGCCGACGGCGCCGACGCGCTGGTCCGGTTCGCGGTCGGGGAGCTGGCCCGGGACGGCTCCTTCCACGGCATGACCGACGCCCGGCATGTGATCCGGGACCTCGGCCGGGCCAAGCCGCCCTCCCCCGCCCGGGGCCTGGCGATCGGCGTCACGCTCGCCGCGGGCCGGCTCCGCGGGGAGACCGGCGACGTCGCCTCCGACCTGGCGGTGGTGGCCCGGAAGAACGCCCAGGCGATGGACACCTACCACCGCGTGGACCACGACATCGCCGGCGCCGCCTTCACGGCCCTCGGCGATCTGCCCGGCCCGGCCGCGATGGAGGAGCTCTGGGCCCTGCACTACTGGGTCAGCCCGTCCCAGCACCCCCACAAGGTTCTGGTGAAGTCCGTGAAGAGGGCGGCCGCCCGACTCGGCGTCCCGCCGCACGAGTTCGCCGAACGTACGGTGCCACGACACGGTCTGGAGTCCGACGGCACGCTGACGGTCGGCTGGATCGGCCACGGCGCCTTGTGGTGGAACGCGGCCCTGGACGCCGTCCTCACCGTCCACGGCACCGGGCAGGTGACCGTCGACTGGATCGAGGAGGACGGCACCAGCACGCGCACCACGGCACCGTTCCGCTCCCCCACCGGCTACAAGACCCGTACCCGTGCCGACAGCGTCGACTACCTGCGGCGCCATGCCCAGGGGATCGTGGCGACCCTGCACGCGGAGCGGGTGCGGCTTGCCGCGCTGGCCGGTGAGAACCGCACCTGGCCGTGGCCGGACTGGGTCCGGTACTACCGGGACCATCCCGTGACGGGTGTCCTCGCGCGCGCACTGGAGTGGGAGTACGAGGTGCCCGGCGGCACCGGCTACGCGCCTGTAGACATGGGCGTCCCGGCCAACGCGACAGCACCGAGCGCGCGGGTCCGGCTCAGGCCCGCGGAGCCCGCTCCCGGTGCGGAGTGAGGGCGGACTCTCCAGGTCAGCACCGGTTCGTGTTCGAAAATCCGTTGCGCCCGCCCTCCCCGCCCCCGGACCCTGAGCGCATGCCCTACGCCCTTCGTCCTGCCGGCCTCACCGACGCGGCCGCCATCACCGAACTGCTCAACGAGGTCGACCGGATCGAGATCGGCCGCCCCGAGACCGATCTGCACACCGTCGAGGCCGATCTGAAGCGGCCCGACATCGCACTGGACCGCGACTCATGGCTGGCCTTCGACGGCGAACGGCTGGTGGCGTACGGCCTGTTGTGGGACGAGTCCGGCGGTGAGCGCATCGACGTCGACCACTACGTGCTGCCCGAGCACCAGCGGGCCGGAGAGCTCGTTCTCGACGCGATCGAGACCCGGGCCCTGGAAAAGGCCCGCACGAACGGTGCGTCCAGGGCGGTGGTGCATCTGCACCTCAACACGGAGCCCACGATCGACACGAGGCTGATCGAGGAGCGGGGCTGGTCCGTCGTACGGCGCTACCACGTGCTGCGACGGCCGCTGGACGCCGCCGAGGACGTCGAGCCCATGGTTCCGCCCGGCATGACGTTGCGGTCGTGCGCCGGGGAGGCGGACCGGGCTCGCGTCCACGCGTTGTACCAGTCCAGTTTCGCCCAGCACTTCGACTTCCAGCCCAGGGGCTACGAGCAGTGGCTGCACGACGTCGACGCGGACACGCTCGACTGGTCGCTGGTGTGGATCGCCGGCACGGCGGACCTGGGCGACGTCGGGTTCCTGCTCGCCCGCGACGACCGTGCGGCGATGGGGTGGATCCCGTACATCGGGGTGATACGTGAGGGGCGAGGACTGGGCGTGGGGGGTCTCCTGCTGCGGCACGCGTTCGCGGCCTTCGCCGCGCGCGGCCGTGACACGGTGGGGCTCGGCGTGGACACCGCCAACGCCACGGGGGCTCCCGCGCTGTACGCCCGGCACGGGATGTCGGTGCATTACGCCGTCGACACCTGGGAAGCGGTTCTGAGGTGACCCGGCGGTGACCGGGGCGAGAATGTCGGCTGTGTAGTCTCCGTCGCTTCGGGTAGGCCCTTGCACTGATGGGGCCGAGGCCGGAATCGACCGAGAGAGAAGTGTCGGGCCATGTGCCGCGAACCGGATCCCGAGATTCCCTCGGACGTCGTCGGCCGACGGATCGTCGAAACCGTGGAAAGCCTGGTGGCGCTCTGGTTCTCGGCCGTCGAGGACGTCCGTCCGCGCCTTCCGCCGCGCCAGATACGCGCCTTGCGGGCCGTCCGCCGCCGGCCCGCGCTCAACGTCACCGCTCTGGCCGAGCATCTGAGCATCGGGCTTCCCGCCGCCAGCAGGCTCTGCGACCGGCTCGAAGCCGCCGGACTGCTCCGGCGGTGTGTGCAGCCCGACGACCGGCGCGAGGTGCACCTGGAGGTCACGGTCGAGGGGCAGGGCCTGCTGGCGGACGTCACCGAGCGGCTGGCCGAGCGGCTGGCCGTCGCCTTCGACGACGTACCTCCCATGGAGCGCGCCCGGCTGGAACAGGTGCTGCGCGCGTTCCACGAGGGCGGTCTCCCCACCGCCCCGGAACCCGACGTGGACGCGGACGCCGGACCCGAACGCTGACGGTCCCGCTCAGGACCCCGCCGCGGGCCGGCGCCGCGCGCCGCTGTGCACGTGGCACAGCAACAGGCATACGTCGTCGTCGTGTTCGGAGTCGTGCAGCAGAGGATGCAGCAGCCGGTCGGCGGACGCTTCCAGTTCCTCGGCGAGTTCGGCGGGGCGGAAGCCGCCCAGTTCCCCGGCGAGGCGCTGGATACCGGGGTCGATCCCCTGGGCGCGGCGTTCCACCAGTCCGTCGGTGTAGAGGGCCAGCGTCGAGCCGGGCGGGAGCGGCACCGTGTGGTCGTGGATCTCCTGTTCCAGCGGAATGCCCAGCATGGCGCCGGGCTTGGCGTCGAGGGTGTGCACCGCACCGTCGGGCGTGCGCAGCACCGGCGGCGGATGACCGGCGGCGGCCCAGGTGAGCGTGGGGTCGGTTGGGTGGAAGCGCGCGATGACGGCCGTGGCGTAGAGGTCGAGGCGCAGGCGGTGCAGGAACAGGTGCAGTCGCGTCAGGAGCTCGCCAGGGCTGCTGCCGTCGACGGCGTAGGCGCGCAGGGCGGTGCGCAGTTGGCTCATCATCACCGCGGCGTGCAGCCCGTGCCCGGTGACGTCTCCGACGACGGTGATGAGGCTGCCGTCGGGCTGGCGGAAGGCGTCGTACCAGTCCCCGCCGATGTTCAGGCCCTGGGTGGCCGGGAGGTAGCGCGCGGCCAGGGTCAGGCCCGGTGTCGTGGGCAGTTCGGTGAGCAGGGCGCGTTGCAGGGTCTCGGCGATGTCCCGGTTGTGCTCGAAGCGTCTGGCGTTGTCCAGCGCGATGCTGGCCCGTCTGGCCAGCTCGATCAGCATGACGGCGTCGTCCGCGTTCCAGCGCCCGTCGGGCGGCGACAGGGTGAGGACGCCCTGCGATGCCCGGCGGGTGAGCAGGGGGATGCAGAGCAGGGGCCGGCCGGGGTCGATGGCCGAGGGCGGCTGGTCGTCGACGCCGGGCAGGTCGCCGGGGTGGTCGGCGGCGTACTGCGGCCGGCCGCGGCGGGCCGCCAGGACGGCTGCGGCCGGGTGCGGACCGCCGCGCAGCGCGTCGTTCACGTCGTCGAACAGCCAGACGTCGACGGAGCGCGCGTACCGCGGCACCAGCAGGGCGGGCAGCAGCCGCACGATGGCCTCGTGGTTGAGGGAGGCGGTCAGCGCGGCGCTGGCGTCGGCCAGGAAGGTGAGCCGGCCACGGGCGTTCTCCGCCTCCTTGCGGGCCTGCTGCTCGGCGTCGAAGAGCTCGCGCTGGGCGCGGCCGGCGGCGTCCAGCTCGGCGTGGAGCGCCAGTACGCCCTGGTTGGTCTGGTGGAGTTCCTCGCGGTGGACCGCGACCAGCCCCTCCTGCTCGTCGAGCCGCTCCAGGAGCAGGGCCGAGTCCTCGTCGGCTCCGAAGAGGGCCTCGGCCAGCGCCGCCGGGTCGTCGGCGGCGGGCTCGGCGGCGGAGAGGTCGGCGTCCTCGGCGCACGGGGCGGACGCGTGCCACGGCGGCCGGCGGTCGTCCGGGCAGGGCTTCGCCGGGGCCACCTCGACACGGAAGGCGCCCCCGGCGGGTGTCAGGCTCGCCGCCACGCCGACCCGCCATTCACCGCCCTTGGTGAGGCACTGCCGTAGCTGTACGGTGAGCGCCGCCGCCAGGCGCGTGCGCTCGACGGGAGGTACGCCGCATGCGGCGGCCAGCCGCGCCGTGGCGATACGGGCCAGCGCGGCGTCGGTGATGGTGCGGACGTACCAGGTGCGGGTCATGAGGGGCCGTCCGGGGGCAAGGGGCTCAGGACGGCGACAGCGGTGTCGTCGCGTACCGGCCGGGCGGGGCTGCTGGCGTCCCGCACGATCGTCGCGGCGATCACGGCGGGGTCGAGGGACGACGGGGCCCGGGCGGCCGGGCCGGGGCTCCAGCGGCTCGGCAGGCCGTCGCTGTGCAGGACCAGGAGGGAGTCGTCCGTCCAGGTCTCCAGGTGGTGCGGCAGATGTGCGGGGAGGTGGGCGCCGACGATGCCGGGGCGCGAGACGAGCCCATGCCAGCTGTCGCCGCGGCGCAGCCGGGCTCCCACGTTGCCGACGCCGGCGAAGGACAACTGTCCGGCGTCGACGTCGAGTTGGGCCACGGCGACGGCCGCTCCCCTGGTCTCGCGCAGGGCGCTGTTCAGCCGCCGCAGCAGGTCCGCCGGCGGCAGGTGGGGGGCGCGGCGCAGTTCCTCCACCGCCGCGGAGGAGGCGTGGGCCGCGAGGGGGCCGTGGCCGAGGCCGTCGGCCAGCATCAGCGTCACACGGTCGCCCGTGCGCACGCACACCCAGGCGTCGCCGGAGAACTCCCCGCCCGCGAGGGGGATGTTGACCCCGCCCGCCCGCACCGGGAGCGAGGCGAGGTGCGGGCCCGCGGGGTCGTCGTGCGGGCCGGAGGCGATCCTGGCCATGACGATCGTTCCGCGCCCGGGCGCGCTGTGCAGGCCGAAGTCGTCGGCCGTGCGCAGGCAGGTGCCGAGGCCCGCGCCGAGGGAGGCGGTGGTCGAGTAGCCGTCGCGCAGCGCCGCGGCGGGGTCGGCCATGCCGGGCCCGTGGTCGACGGCCATGATCTGCACCATGGGCACCCGCTCGTCGCCGTAGGGCGGAACCGGCGGGCACACGAGGTCGAGGAGGATCCGTCCGCCACCGGCGTGCTTCAGCAGATTGGTGGCGAGTTCGGTGGCCACGAGCTCGGCGGCGGCGATCCGGTCCTCGGCGAGCCCGGCCTGGCGGGCCGCGGCCCCGGCCGCGACGCGGACGTCGCGCACCCGGGTCGAGTCGTGCACCGGCACCTCCCGGACGCGTGGCATCAGGGTGCCTCGCGCGGACCGGGCGGCCGGGAGATCCATGACGTCACCGTAACGGTGGTGCCGGTGCCGCGGTGGCTGTCGACGGAGAAATCATGGACCAGGCGCCGGGCGCCGCCCAGGCCCATCCCCAGTCCCTCACCGGAGGTGTAGCCGTCGCGCAGGGCCTGGTCCAGGTCTCCGATGCCGGGGCCCTGGTCGCTGAAGACGAGACGCAGTCCCTTCACTCCGCCGCTGGTCACCGCCGTGCACTCCATCTGGCCCCCGCCGCCGTGGACGAGCGCGTTGCGGGCCAGCTCACTGGCCGCGGTGACGAGTTTGGTCTGCTCCACCAGACCGAACCCGAGTTGGGCGGTCATCTGCCGCACATGCTGGCGTACCCGCACCAGATCGAGGTCCGAGTGGATCGGCAGGCAGGCGGAGACGCTGCCTGTGCTGTGGGTCACGGGCGCTCCCGGCGGGCACGCCCGTCGCGGGGCAGGACCGACACCTCGGACCCCAGCAGGTGCAGGGCGTCCTCGGTGGTCAGGGCGGTGCGCAGGCCCGGCAGGGTCAGGCCGAGTTCCACCAGGGTGATGGCGACCGCCGGGCGCATCCCCGCGACCACGGTCTGCGCCGCCAGCAGGCGGGTCATGGCCGCGACGTCGCTGAGTACGCGGCCCATGAAGGAGTCGACGATCTCGACGCCGGAGAGGTCGATGACCACACCGTTGACCGCGCTGTCGGAGACGGTCTCGCCGATGTCCTGCCGGAGCTGTTCCGCCGTGCTGTCGTACAGGTCGCCCTGGAGGGTGACCAGAAGGACCCCACCGAGCCGGAGGACGGGGACGTGGCCTTCGTACGGGAAGGTGGCGAGGCCGGTCACCGGGTCTCCGCGGCCGGCGAGGGGTTCGGGACGATGTGGGCGCCCTGCTGCTCAAGGGCGTAGGCCAGGGCGTCCGCGAGGCTGGCGCGGGTGAGCACCGAACTGAGGTCGATACCGAGGTGGACGATGGTCTGCGCGATGGCCGGCCGGATCCCGGAGACTATGCACTCCGCTCCCATCAGCCGCGCGGCCGCCACGGTCTTCATCAGATGCTGCGCCACCAGGGAGTCGACGGTCGGCACTCCGGTGATGTCCAGGATCGCGATGCGGGCGTGCTGCTCGACGACGGCGTCCAGGAGGGTCTCCATCACCACCTGGCTGCGGGCGCTGTCGAGGGTGCCGATCAGCGGTACGGCGACGATGCCTTCCCACAGCTTGATCACGGGGGTGGCGACTTCGAGGAGTTCGAGCCGCTGGCGGTTGATGAGTTCCTGCCCGGCGCTCATCGCCGTCTCCAGCATGACGAGGCGCAGGGTGCCCATCAGCACGGTCAGTGCCGTCGTGCACTCCCGCAGGTGGTCGGCGGGCGCGTGGTCGGAGAACTCGTCGAGCAGGAGGTCGGTGACGGGCGGTCGCAACGCGTCCATCTCCGCCGAGATCTGCCCGATCGTGGCGCCGGCCCGGGCCCGGGAGTGGGCCGTACGCGCCAGCTGCTCACGGACGACCGCGAACCCGTCCGCCTCCGGGTCCTCCAGGCGCCCCGTGGCGGCCACCGCCGCCAGCGCCTCCACGACGGCCCGGCCGGCTTCCACCGCCTCGTCCCGGGAAACGGTGAACACGGTGCGGAACAGCGCCGCGTCGGCCCAGCGTTGGGCGATCTGCTCCCGGCGCTGCCGCAGGAAGGTCCCGACTTCCTCCGCCGGATCGGTCCGCTCTTCTGCCGTTTGCTGCTCCGGCACTTACTTCCCTCCTCATACGGTGTGCGCCGCCCCGACCGTTCGGGGAGCGCCGGACTGTTCGGTCAAGGTGTCCGCGGCGGCCCGAACCAGTCGAGACAGACCACGAGGGCGTCGTCGTCGGGCACGGGCGTGCCGCGGTGACCGGCCAGCTCCCGCAGGACGGCACGAGGGACCTCGGCCGCGGGCAGCAGGCTGGTGGACACGATGGCGCGGGCCAGCGCGCGCTCCCCGTACCGCTCGCCGCCGGGCGCGGCGACGGCGTACACCCCGTCGCTGGCGAAGACGAGCCGGTCGTCGGGTTCGAGGTCGATGTCGAGTGCCTGGGCGACGTAGTCCGTTTCCTCGAACATGCCCAGGGGGAGCTGCGCGTCGAACTCGAAGGCGGTGACGGTACGGCCGCGCAGCCGCAGCATCTGCGGGGAGCCGGCGTCGATGACCTGGAGCCGGCCCGTGCGCAGGTCGAGGTCGAGCAGCAGCACGGACAGGTGAGCGTCGCCCCGGTGCTGGGCGTAGACGGCCTGGTCGGCGAGGGCGGCCTGGTCCGCGATGGACAGGCCCGCGCGCCGTGCGTTGCGCAGCGCGTTGATGCCCAGGTTGGTCAGGAGGGAGGCCTCGATGCCCTCGCCCATGCCGTTGGTGATGTAGAGCATCAGGCGGTCGGCGTCCGCGGACCAGTCGAAGTTGTCCCCGAAGATCGCGTAGGCGGGTTCGAGCTGGGCGCCGAGCGCGTACTCGGCGCGGGCGCAGGAGCGGCCCGGCAGGAGTTGCCACTGCATCTCGGCGGCCAGGGTGAGCCGGTCGGTGCGGCGGGCCCGGAGATACACGTCGGTGTCCCGGTCGGCGACGATCACCTCGTGCCCCAGCACCTGGGCCACGTCGGCCAGTTCGTCCAGGCACTCCTCGGCCCGGTCGGCGGACGGCATCGTGACGGCCAGCACGCCGAGCCGGTCGCCGCGTACGGTCACCGGCAGGTGCAGGCGCACCCGGCCGTCGGTCAGCTTCTCGACGAAGGGTTCCTGGGACCCGAAGGCACGTCCGGCCGGGCTGCCGTGCGCCGGCATGGGCTCGGGCGGGCTCGGCGCCGGGCGGCCGGGGCGGCCGCTGCCGGTGTCGTGGCCGGCGGGGACGGGCTGGAGCGTGGCCAGGCCGTAGTCGGCCAGGAAGAGCTGGACGGTCGTCGCCGCGTACTCGTCGCACAGTACTTCGCGGACCGCGTCCACCAGTTGGTGCGGGGCGGCGGAGCGGAGTGCCCGCTCGGCTGCCACGAATCTGTTCACGATGTCGGATACGCCAATCTTGTCACGGTGACGGCGCTGGACCCGCGTTTCCGCGGACGCCACCCATCGGTCCTTCTTGTCCGTATCTAGTGTTCTGCACCTATTGTCCGATGCGGTGGGCTGACAGTGCCCGAGAAGCCTGGAAGAGTGGGAGCGTGACTTCCTCCTACTCGCATCCGCGGCCGGACGAGGTGGCGCGTGTGACCTCCGAGGCCGCCGAGTTGCTGGAGGTCCTGTGGGGCCGGGCCTCGACAGCACCGGTGTCCGCCTCCCAGATCCGCGTGCTGTTCATCCTGGAGCACAGCGACGGCATCAACCTGCGCATGCTCGCCGAGGCACTCGGCTCCACGCCGCCCTCGACCAGCCGGCTCTGCGACCGCCTCCAGGCGGTGGGCTTCGTCGAGCGGGCACCCAGCGCCTCCAGCCGCAGGGAACTGCGCCTGCACCTGAGCCGTCACGGCCGGACCTTCCTGGCGGAGCTTCGCGCACGACGCGAGGCCGCGCTGGAGTCCGTACTGGAGCAGATGCCCGTCACGAAGCGCACCGCTCTGCTGGAGGGTCTGGAAGCGTTCTGCGCGGCAGCCTCCGCGGAGATCCACGAGGGCGACGAAGCCTCCGACGCCAGGAGCGCGTGAAACCCGGCGACGCGAGCCGCCCCCGTTGCTGACCGGCACGTTCCACACCCCTCCCGCGCTTGACCCGCTCACTCTGTTGCCTCATGGCCATAGTTGTCAAACGGCAACTGTTGATGCCGCGGGTGCGCCGCGCGATCGGTGAACTGCCTCTCCGGGAAGCGGTCTTCACTCCTGCCGCGACGTCGAGGGATCCGGGCGCGGCTCGGCGTCCCCTTCGGCGTCCGGCCGGGAGCCCGGCCGCGAGTCCGCCGTGGCGAGCGCCTCCTCCGCACTCCCCACGATCGGGACGGTGATGCTGACACCGGTGAGATCCATGATCCGGCGGACGGCGGGCGTCGGGGAGATGACGTACACACCCCCCGGAATCTCCCGCACCTCCTGATAGGCCCGCAGGACGATGTTCATGCCGGACGAGTCCATGAAGGGAACCCCGGCGATGTCGAGCAGGAAGTGCCGTCGGCCGTGGTGGAGCTGGTTGGCGAGGTGATGCTGCAACTCGGCGGCCGTGTCCATGTCCAAGTCACCCTCGACCGTGAGCAACACGGCGTCTTCCCTGGGCACTTCCACCTTGATCGACAGGGGATTCTGGGCAACGGACACAAGTACCTCCCACAGGCGTTGACGATCGGGACGGGTGCCCCGACGAACGGTTTTGATGCATCGCGAACGGCACGGACCGGTGACCGTCCGTCGATGCGTTCGCCCGCCTACCCCCGAATCCCCCCAGCACACAAGGCCCGTGCGAGGGAGCGGTATGCGTCACGCTTCTGGCTGTTTTTGCGCGCACAGGCCCGAAGAACGGTTTGACGATCGGCCAACCGGTGACGCGACCAGAGAGAAACATCACCCGATGTGGAGGAGGAAGGGACTCTCGGGTTCTCCGCCTCCTCGCCTCTGTGAGTCAGGGAGCGAAAGGATGAGTGAGAAGTACCGGACCGGAACCACCAGGTCCCCGGCGGGCGCGGGCCGTCCGCGCCCCGGGCCGCGGAGTCCGGCCGAGGCACGCGGAGTCGTGCGGCGGCTCCTGTCCGAACAGTCGTGTACCCGGGGCACCGTCTGCACGCCGGACACCCTCTCGGACGCGCTGCTGGTGGCGTCGGAACTGACGACCAACGCGATGCTGCACGGCGGCGGCATCACCGGCTTCGACGTCGAGGTCATCGGCCGGAACCTGCACCTGTCCGTCAGCGACCGCGAGCCACGACGCCCGGTCGCCCTGACCCCGCTCGACCGCCACGGACGCCACCGCTGCGGCGGCCGCGGCTGGCCGATCGTCTGCAGGCTGTCCCGCACCGTACAGGTCACGGACCTCCCGTCCGGCGGCAAGCGCGTCACCGCGGTGATTCCGTTGTCGGTGACGGCGGAGTGTGCGTCACCGTGATCCCCGTGGGGGCGGCTGAGTGCGCGCCCCGCCGGGGAAGCGCCCGTCAGTGGCGGCGGAGTGCTCGCCACGTCGGTGAAGCCCTCGTCGGCGGCGGCTGAGTGCGCGCCACCCCGGCGATTCCGCGGTCGGTTGCGGTGGAGTGCGGCGTTTCGGGCGACGTGGACAGGGACTGGTGTGGAGAGCCGGGAGGGACGGACGGAGGCGACAGGATTGAGGCGGGTCGATGCTTGAGCGGGCCGGGGACTCGGACCGGCGCCAGGACTTGAGCGGGCCGGGACGCGGACCGGCCAGGAGTTGGCAGGCCAGAACTCAGGCCGGACAGGGCTGGGACGGCACAGGACTTGGGCAGGCCGGGACTCAGGCCGGGCAGGGTTTGGACGGGCCGGGATGCGACGAGGCCGGGACGCGGACAGGCGGCACGCAGCAGCCAGGGGACTTGAGGCTGGAAATCGCCGGGCTGAGACGCGGACAGGGCGGCACGCAGTGCGGCCGGGACTCGGACGGGATGCACGCGGGGCCCGACGGGCGGACCAAAACTCCGCGCGACCACAACTCCGACACCCCGGGCGCAGAAAGGCAGGGGGCGTGGGCAGCCCGGCACGCGGGCACGACAGGGCTCAACCAGTCCAGGCGGATCGGCCAGGACTCAGAGACGCACCGAAGTGCGCACCGGCCGGCATACCCAAAGGCCAGTCCGCGGACAGGTCAGGGCTCGGCCAGTCCGGGTGGGCGAGTCAGGACTTGACGGGGGCCGGAACGCGAACGGGGCGGCACTCAGACAGCTCTGCACCGGGGCGAACCAGCACGTGGACAGCCGGGCGTCAGACGGCCCAGGCGGAGGATGGGCCAGGACTCGACAAGGCCCGGACGCGAGGGCGGGCCGACCCGCGGTCACGGCAGAGTTCGGCCTGGGCGTCACGAGGCCGGCACGTCGGCAGGTCGGCACGCGCACGACCGGGCGGACCGGCAAGGGCTCGGCGGGCCGGGACGGGGCCGGACGGGCCGCGGCCACATGGTCGCGTCCCGTCCGGGCCGGCTCCGGTCAGAGGGCCCGCGCCGGCCCCCTCTCGCACATCTCGCAAACCACCGGCCACGTGCCCGTCAGGCGACCCCGGGCTCCAGCAGTCCGGCGCGCAGTTGCTTGATGATGCGGCTGATGAGGCGCGAGACATGCATCTGGGAGACGCCGATCCGGTCGGCGATCTGGGCCTGGGTGAGTTCCTCGACGAAGCGCAGATGGATGATCCGGCGCTCGCGCTCGCCCAGTTCGGCGATCAGGGGCGCCAGCGAGTGGAAGTCCTCGACGAGTTCCAGCGAGGGATCCTCCTCGCCGAGGAACGCGGCCAGTACCGACTCGCTGTTCTCGGAATCGGGCGTGACCGCCGCGTCGAGGGAGGCGGACTGGTAGCAGTTGGCGGCCTTGCGGGCCTCGATGACCTCTTCCTCCGAGAGGGACATCAGCTCGGAGAGCTCACGCGTGGTCGGCGTACGGCCCAGCCGGGAGCTGAGTTCCTCCGTCGCCTTGGCCAGCTCCGCACGCGCCTCCTGAAGCCGGCGCGGCACATGGACCGCCCAGCTCGTGTCGCGGAAGAAGCGCTTGATCTCACCGACGATGTACGGGACTGCGAAGGTCGTGAACTCGACCTCCCGGGACACCTCGAAGCGGTCGATGGCCTTGATCAGCCCGATGGTCCCGACCTGGACGATGTCCTCCAGCGAGTCCCCACGGGCGCGGAACCGCGACGCCGCGTACCGCACCAGCGAAAGGTTCATCTCGATCAGCGTGTTGCGCACGTACTGGTACGCCTCGGTGCCCTCTTCCAGCATGACCAGTCGGTCGAAGAACTGACGCGACAACTCGCGTGCGTCCTGCGGGCTCACCCTCGTCGGATCCTCGATCAGCGGCAGCGCCGCCCCGTCCGTCGTGACCGTCTCCTGTGCCGTGGCCGTTGCCTGCGCCACCGTCACGGCTGCCATGCCGCCCTCCCCATCTCCGGAACCAGTTGTCCATCCCCGGGTGCCCGAACTCGCGCGTCTCATGCGCCTTCCAGCTACTTCCCTCCTCGATTCTTCTCAACTCCTTCCCTCGGCCTCCTCGTTCGGGACCACGGCAGGGAGGTGATCTCTGGCGTGAACCGGCCCCGCCCCGGCGGCGTCCGTCGCACCTCGTGCACCCGCGTCCGTTTGCGTGGCGAGTTGCGGGGCATGCGGGATTTCGTGCTTCGGACCAGAGGCGCCCCGGTGCGACAGATGTGACCACGCCAGGGCTTTCACGCCCCGTACACCGCGCACCGTTTCCCACGGAGATTCCCTGAGAACGCCCTTCAGGAGCTGTTCCGCATGCTGGTTGAGACGTCCGCACAAGGTTCCGCCCCATCCGCCCGTCCCCGGGTGTCACGTGGACGCGTCCACGACGACGCCCCCGAGACCGCGGCCGACTTCGTCCGGCTCGCCACTCTGTCCGAGGGTCCCGAGCGAGACCTGATACGCGACGAACTGACCAAGGTGTGGCTGCCCATGGCCCACCGCATCGCCGGCCGATTCCGCAACCGCGGTGAGTCGCTGGAGGATCTGCGTCAGGTCGCGGCCCTCGGACTGGTGAAGGCGATTGACCGCTACGAGCCCGGACGAGGGGCCTTCGAGAGCTACGCCGTACCGACCATCACAGGCGAGATCAAGCGGCACTTCCGCGACCGGATGTGGGCCCTCAGGGTCCCCCGGCGCGTCCAGGAGCTGCGCAACAAGATACGGATCGCACGCCGTGACCTCGCCGAGAGCGCGGCCGGATCCAACCCCTCGGTCACCGAGATCGCCGCCCACACGGGGCTCACCGAGGAGGAGGTCAACACCGGCTTGGAGGCCCTGGAGAGCTTCAGCACCCTCTCCCTCGACGCCGAGATGTCCTCCAGTGACGACGGCTTCAGCCTCGCTGACACGATCGGCGGCTGCGACGAGGCGTACGACGTCGTCGTCGACCGGGAGGCGGCGAAGGAGGGACTGCGGCGCCTGCCCGAGCGCGAGCGCGCCATCCTGTACATGCGCTTCTTCGAGGACATGACGCAGAGCCGTATCGCCGATCAACTGGGCATCTCCCAGATGCACGTCTCCCGCCTCATCAGCCGGTGCTGCGCCCGGATCCGGGAAGAGGCGCTCGACCGGGGGTCGCAGCCGGAGCACTGCTGCGACCACGAGGGCGGCAGCGGCCGGACGACCGGGTGACGCGGGGCCGGTCCGACTCCCGGCATCAAGGAGATCACCTCATCCAGGAGCGCAGACACATGCTGATGCCCCATCCGACGATGCTGCGCGGACTCGTCGAGGAGTACGAGACGCTCATGGCCCACCCGGGCGACGGCGAGGACGGCACGGGCCGGCGCGTCCTGCGCGCGCAGGACCTGGCCTACACGCTGTGCGTGTCGACCGGCACACGCGAGGTGGGACGGGCCCTGGAAGCGGCTCGTCGCCTGCTCGCCGCCGTGCACGACCCCGGCACCGACCCCTACTCCGCACCGCCCCATGATTCGGCCGTGCCCGGGTAGGCGCAGCCCCATGGACCCGGACGGACGACGAGGAGCGGAGACGACAGCGTGCGAGGAATGGTGAAGTGACGGAAGCCCCGATCCGCTTGGCGCGTGCCTGCCATGCTCAGGGAGTGATGAGCATTCCGCGGGCCGCGAACGAGCAACCGTGAAGCCGATAAAGCGTCGTCCGGCCGGGGACAGCCGGGCGACGTGTACCCGGTCGGTCCCGATCAGCAGCGCGGCGACGGCACGCAGCTATGTGCGATCGGTCGTGGAGGAGCACGGACGTGCCCGGTCCGGCCCGGCGGGTGAGCGAGCCGTCATGGATCTCCTGCTCGTGGTGTCGGAGGTGGTCACCAACGCCATCCGGCACGGCGGCGGCCTCGCGGGGTTCGAGGTGGCCCTGCTGCCCGAGGGAGTGAGGCTGAGCGTGCACGACTACAGCGACGCCGTCCCCTCCGCCGCCTACGGGCCCGGCACTCTCCCCCACACGCATGAGGGCAGCGGCTACGGATGGCCTCTGATCATCCGCCTGTCCCGCGAGATCCACATCGAGCGCCGCCGCGCGGGCGGCAAGACGGTCACCGTGCTGGTGCCGCTGGCCTGAGTGCCCGCTCGGGCCTCGGTGCCCGGCGCCCGCCCGCCGGGCAGGCGGCTCGACTCACCAGGGCAGGAACGCGTGCACGTCCTTGCCGTCCTCCCGCACCACCACGCTGACCTGGTCGCACAGTGTGTGGATCAGGTACCAGCCGATGCCTCCGCCGCTGCCGTCGCCGGGGTGGAAGGGGCGCGGCGCCGGTGGCGTGGTGTTCGTGTCACTGAGTGTCACGTGCACGCCGTCGAACGCCCTGCGCATGGTCAGCCCGAACGGTCCCGGGGCGTACTGGATCGCGTTGGCGGCCAGTTCGGTGACCACCAGCACGATGTCGTCCCGGTACTCGGGAGTCTCCGGCGGTGCGGACCGCTCCAGCGTGGTCAGATACTTCTCCGCGCTCAGGCGGGCTCTGGTCACATCACCGAATCCTCCGTCAAACCTGACCTCGCAGTTCTGTATCTCCTCGGAAGGCGGTTTGCCGCCTCCTCGCGATTCCGTCGCCATCACACCTTCTCCGGCCCGTCTGTCGTCGGCCGCGGTGACTTGTCCTGGTGCTTCCACCGCTGCTGGTTCCCACGCAGAGCGGGGCTACGCGTCCCAAAGGGCAGAAGCCTGCGGGACGTCACGGAAGTGAGAGGCCACAGAGCCTGCTGTGCACGGCCCTCAGACGCCGCCGACCTGGGACGACCGGCTGCCGGCCAGTCGCTCGTGACGGAGAGCCACCGCCGTGGCCACCGCGCCGGTCCCCTCCCAGAGGCCCACACCGAGGAATCCGTAAGGAGCCCGACCGCCGATCACCGCGAGCGTGAAGACCGTGCAGGTCAGCAGGCGGAAGGGGACGGTCCAGCGGAAGAACGCCGTCCAGTCGGAGAGCGCGGCCAGCACGTAGTAGACGCCCATGTTGAGCGCCGCCATGGAGGAGGCGGTCACGAAGACCAGGGTGTGGCCGCCGTCCGCCCGCCTCGAACCCTTCGCCGGTGCGAAGCCCATGACCGCGAGCAGGGCGCCCGGGGCGACCAGTCCCACCACGCCCATGGCGGCGGCGAGGACGCCGAAGACGGCCATGGTCCAGCCGGACGGTGAACGGGGCAGGAATCGCACGAAGTCCTCCGTGTGCCGGGGAGCCGAGCGCCGCCGACCGGAAAACGCTTGGACGTCACGGCCACCGTCGCGGGACACTGCGTACTCGAATCGCTACTACACGTGACAATCGCGGCGATGCCCCCTTCCCTCGGTCGCGCGAGGCGGGCTGCCGCAGAACAGCACAGGGGTGGGATGGGAACGCCTGAATCTCGCAGGGTCCTGCCGGGCAGACGCTCGGTGCTTCTCGCACTTCGTTACTACGGACGGGAGTTGGCCCGCCTTCGGTGGCTGACGTTACCCGCGATGCTGCTCTCGGCGTTGGGCAACATCGGAATCAACTACATCGCGCCGCTGATCGTCGCCAAGCTGGTCGGCGACATCGCGGGTGACTCGGAGGTCACGCTCGGCTCGACACTGCCGTACGTCGTCGGCTTCGTCGGTGTCCTGCTGCTCGCGGAGGCGCTGTGGCGCATCGCCCTGCACTGTCTGAACCGCCTCGACGCCCTCGGTATCGAGCACCTGTACGTGATCGGGATGGACGAGCTGTTCGCCAAGGACGCGGCGTTCTTCCACGACAACTTCGCCGGGTCACTCACCAAGCGGGTGCTGAGCTTCGCCTCCCGTTTCGAGCAGTTCGTCGACACGCTGACGTTCCAGATCGTGGGCAGTTTCGTGCCGCTGGTGTTCGGGGCAGTGGTGCTGTGGCGCTACGAACCGCTGCTCGTCGTCGGGCTCCTGACGATGATCGCGGTGACCGCGCTGTGCGTGGTGCCCCTCATCCGGCGCCGGCAGGCTCTGGTCGACGAGCGCGAGGAGGCGATCGCCCGGGTGTCGGGCCACGTCGCCGACAGCCTGATGAACATGGACACGGTGCGGGCGTTCGCCGCCGAAAAGCGCGAGGCCGCCGAGCACCGCTCCCGCGTCGCGGCCTCGCGCCGGCTCACGCTGCTGTCGTGGGACTACGGCAATCTGCGCATCGACACGCTGGTCGCGCCGATGTCGGTGCTGACCAACGCGCTGGGCCTGCTGCTGGCCGTCACGCTCGGCGGGGGCCCGGCGGGCGTGGAGGCGGTCGTGGTCGCGTTCACGTACTACACCAACGCGACGCGGATCATGTTCGAGTTCAACCAGATCTACCGTCGGCTGGAGAGCTCGATGACGGAGGCCGCGCAGTTCACCGAGCTGCTGCTGACGCCGCCGACCGTGCTCGACCCGCCGTCGCCGGAGCCGCTGCTGCCCGCTCCCGCCGACGTCCGCTTCGAGCGGGTGACCTTCGCCCACACCGGTGGCCGCCCGCTGTTCGAGGGCCTCGACCTGGAGGTGCCGGCCGGGTCGAAGATCGGCCTCGTGGGCCGGTCCGGCGGCGGCAAGACCACCCTGACCCGGCTGCTGCTGCGGATGACGGACATCGACACCGGCCGGATCCTGGTCGGCGGTCAGGACATCAGCAGGCTGCGCCAGGCCGAGCTGCGCGGTCTGATGGCCTATGTGCCGCAGGACCCGGCGATGTTCCACCGCACCCTGCGGGACAACATCGCGTTCGCCCGGCCGGACGCCACCGAGGCCGAGATCCGCCGCGCGGCGGAGGCGGCGCACGTCACGGAGTTCGCCGACGCGCTGCCGAACGGCTTCGACACCATGGTGGGCGAGCGCGGCATCAAGCTGTCCGGCGGGCAGCGCCAGCGGGTCGCCCTCGCCCGGGCGATCCTGCGCGACGCGCCGATCCTGCTGCTCGACGAGGCGACCAGCGCCCTGGACTCCGAGAGCGAACTCCTGGTCCAGGAGGCGCTGTGGCGGCTCATGGACGGGCGGACGGCACTGGTGGTGGCGCACCGCCTGAGCACGGTCGCCGGCATGGACCAGCTGGTCGTCCTCGACCGTGGACAGATCGTCGAGCAGGGCACGCACGACGGTCTGCTCGCGAGGGGCGGTGCCTACGCGAAGCTGTGGAAGCACCAGTCGGGCGGCTTCCTCGACGACAGCCCCGCGGAGGCCGATCTGCCCTGAACTCGTGCTTCCTTCCTGGCTGTTCCTAGCGGGTGGCGCGGCGTCGGCGTACGACCAGAACAGCGCCGGCGCCGATGCCGACAGCGGCGACCGCGGCACCGGCGAGGGGCAGCGTAGAACCGGAACCGGTGCTCGCCAGGTCGCCGGTGGGGGCGGAGTCCGTGGCACCCGTCGTCGACGCGCCGGTGGTGGAGGAGCCACCGCCGGTCGAGGAGCCGCCCGTGGCACCGGAACCGCCGGTGGAGCCCGTCCCGCCGGCGGACGTGGAGCCGTCGCCGCCGGAGGTCGTGGCGCCGCTTCCGCCCGTCGATCCGCCGCCGGAGCCGGCGACGTCGAGCGTGATGTCGGCGGCGTCGTTGGCCTTGTCGGGGTCGAACGGCCGGGGCTTCGCTTCGAGCGCCACCGAGCCCTTGGCGCCCGGCACCGCCTTGTCGATCCTCAGCCTGAAGGTGTAGGTGTGGACGGCGCCCTCGTCGACCCATGCCTGGTCGGTGCCGCACTCGTAGGTGCCGGAGGGCTGCTTCTCACAGTAGGCGTGGCCCTTGGTGACCGTCGTTCCGGCGGGCATCTTGATCAGGACCCGGGTGACCGGGATACCGACCGTCCCCCGGTACATCCAACCCGGCCCGGCGTTGGTGAACTTGACCTTCAGGTCCACGGTGTCTCCGACACGGCCCTTCAGCCGGGCGCCCGTCACCTGGAAGTCGGCGGTGTTCGCGGCGTTCACCGCCACCTCCCGCGCGTCCCAGTCCTCGTGCTCGGCGGAGCCGGGGGCGGCCGGGGTGGCGTCGGGCCGCTCGGCCAGCTTCAGCTCGGGGCCGGTTCCCCGGACGGGCCCCGAAGAGGCCTCGTCCCCGGGAGCGTTGTCCTGTGCGCTGACCACGACAGTGACGCTGTCGTACAGCGCGCTGTCCAGAACGCCGACCTTCAGCGCCTTCTCGGGCGCGTAGACGACACCGGGCTTCACCGTCTGGTCGAACGCGCAGACCGCCTTCGTGCTGACCGGGATCTCGTCGAACCCGCCGACCTTCCAGGCAAGGCAGTTGGAGGGCAGCTCGGCGTGGCTCAGTCCGTGGCTGACCTCGTACGACATCCACACCTTGGCGAGAGCCTCGGTGCCCGTGTTCGTGAAAGTCGCGGGCACCGCGAAGGAGCTGCCCGGCTTCACCCCCTTGACGGGAGCGATCTCTCCCAGAACCAGTCCGGGGGCGGTGTCTTCGGCGGCCACTGGCGAGGCGCCCAGCGCGATCAGGGCGACGGCGCCGACCGCGCCGGCGGTCTGTCGGAACACACGCGAGCCGGGGGCGGGAGGGAACATGAGGTCCTCTGGTCGATCGACGGTTGCGGACGAATGAACTGCGGGGGAACACCAGTCCCCATACACAGCAGACGCCCGACGTGGCCCAGGGGTTGCAGGAGAGCTCCGAAGTATTGCCGCGGAGCCTCGGAGCCGGGTGTTTCGTCACGTGTCTTCACAGTCAACTCGCCTAGCATCAAGCGGACTTGCTGATTCCCGAACTATGGGTGAGGTGGCCGTACATGTCCCACACGCCGTCACGACGTACCGTTCTGCGCGGACTCACAGCCGGCGGGCTCACCGCCACCGGAGCGGCGGTGATCGGCTTCGCCCCCGCCACCCGCAGCTGGGCCACGACCGCATCCGCGGGCGGACCGGGCCGCCTGGTGGGGACTCCCCCGCTGGACGGGTCGCTGACCACGGACGAGTCGTCGCTCGCGGCCGCCTCCGACGACTTCGGGCACATCGTGCACCGCCGTCCCGTCGCCGTGCTGCGCCCCGGGTCGGTCCGCGACGTCATGGCCATGGTCCGGTTCTGCCAGACCCATGACCTGCCGGTCGCACCGCGCGGCCAGGGACACGCCACCAACGGCCAGGCACAGGTGGCGGGCGGGCTGGTGATCGAGACCGCACCCCTCGCGGACATCGGCCCCGTCCGGGCGGACAGCACCACGGTGACCGTCGGCGCCGGCGTCAGATGGAGTGAGCTGGCCAAGGCCACGATCGCCCATGGCCTGACCCCGCCCGTCTTCACCGACTATCTCGAACTGTCCGTCGGCGGCACCCTCTCCGTCGGCGGCCTGGGCGGCCAGACCCACCGGCACGGCGCCCAGGTCGACAACGTCACCGAACTCCAGGTCGTCACCGGCGCCGGCGAGCTCGTGCGCTGCTCCCGGTCCCGGCGCCCCGACCTGTTCCACGCGGTCCTGGCCGGGCTCGGCCAGTGCGCCGTCATCGTGGGCGCCACCGTCCGGCTGGTGCCCGCGCCGGAGACCGTACGCCACTACCTGCTGCCCTACGACGACCTGGAGACCTTCCTCGACGACCAGCTCGCCCTGGTGCGGGAGGGCCGCTTCGACTATGTCGAGGGCCAGGTCGCGGCGGATGCCGGCGGCGCGTTCCGCGTCCCCACGCTGGAGGCCGTGGCCTACGGTCCGCCGGTCGGCCCGGCGCCGGACGACACCGTCCTGCTCCGGGGCCTGCGCCACAACGCCTCCGGCGTCCAGCGCGCCGACCTCTCCTACTACGACTTCCTCGACCGGCTGGCTCCCGCCGTCGCCGCCCTGAAGGAGGCCGGCCTCTGGTCGTACGCCCACCCCTGGCTCAACCTGCTGCTCCCCGGGCGGTCGGCCGCCGCCCTCGCGTCACGGATGCTGGAGACGCTCGGGCCCGCCGACCTGGGACCCGGCCTCGTCCTCGTCTACCCGCTCCTGCGGGAGCGCCTCACCACCCCGCTCCTGCGCGCCCCGGACGACCCGACGCCGTACCTCTTCGCCTTGCTGCGCGCCACCCCGCCCGAGGACACCGCCACCGTCGACCGGCTCCTGGCCGCCAACCGTTCCGCCTACGAGCTCACCGCGGCGGCGGGCGGCACCCGGTATCCGGTCGGCAGCATCCCCTTCACCCGCGCGGACTGGCGTGCCCACTTCGGCCCCGAGTGGCGACGGCTGGAGCGGGCGAAGCGCGCGTACGACCCGCGGGGGATCCTGGTCCCGGGCCAGGGCGTCTTCTGAGCCGGGGCACCATGACGCGGACATCCCCGCATGCACCGGCACACCTGTCTCGTTCCTGAAAAATGCCCCATAATGCCTCAAAGGAGAAGCCTTGTGAGCAACCCTGCCGACGAACTCGACCACGGGACCCTACGGCCCGACCGCACAGGTCAGGCCGAGGCCTTCGACGCCATCGGCGAGCGCTATGACAAGGCCTTCCCGCACAAGGAAGGACAAGTCGAGGCCGCCGAGTGGCTCATCCGATCGCTACCGGCCGGATCCCGGGTGCTGGACCTGGGCTGCGGCACCGGGCTGCCGACCGCGGGCCAGCTGGCGGCGGCGGGCGTCGAGGTCGTGGGCGTGGACCTGTCGGGCGCGATGGTCGCGCTGGCCCGCGCCAACGTGCCCGAGGGGGAGTTCCATCAGGCCGACCTCGCGGACCTGCGCCCCGGCGGGCCGCTGGACCTCGGCCGCTTCGACGCGGTGACCGCCTTCTTCTCCCTGCTGATGCTGCCGCGCGCCGAGATTCCCCGCACCCTGCGGACCATCCGCCACCTGCTGGTTCCCAAGGGCCTGTTCGCGCTGTCGATGGTGGAGGCCGATGTGGACGACTTCACGATCCCGTTCCTCGGGGCGAACATCCGCGTCTCCGGCTATCTGCGGGACGAGCTGCGCGAAGTGGTCGAGACGGCGGACTTCGAGATCATCGGGGAGTCCTCGTACACCTACGCTCCGGCAGCCGCCGACATCCAGCCCGAGGTGCAGATCTTCCTGCGGTGCGGGCGGCGCGCCTGAAGACACCTGATCCGCTCGGAGAGCGCGGCGGGGCCGCACGGCCGGAAGGGCAGGCATGACGAAGCAGCACGGAGCCGGTGAGAACGTCCGGGGCCAGGCACCCGGCGTGCGGGAACGTGCCGCTCTCGCGTGTCGGCCGCAGCCGCCCGCATCGCCCCTGCCCGCAAAAGCGCTGCGCTCAACCCCGCGCGGCGACGGGTCCGGTCCCGGCGAGCCGCAGACGGACCGGCTCCGCTACCTCGACGCGGCGACCCGCCAGATCGCCCGTGGCATGGATCTCGACGAGACCCTGTACGAGCTGTGCCGGGCGGCCGTCCCGGCCTTCGCCGACACCGCGTTCGTTCATCTGTACGCGCCGCTGCCGGTCGGCGAGGAGACCGACGCCGCCCCCGGTGTCCTGCGGCTGCACACCGTGGACCGGTCCCCGCCCCCGGCCGGCCCGCACCCGGCCTCGGCGGCGGCGGTCGTCCACCCGACGGCCGACGGCCCCCTCGCCGCACTGCTCCGGGACGGGCGGCCGGTGCTCGCGGACTCCCAGGACACCGCGTCCGCGGCGGCCGAGCTGCTGGGAACGGAGAGCGATCGGTCCACGGCGCGGCCCGGACAGCGGCTCGTCATCGCCCCGCTGCACGGCCGCAGCCATGTCCTGGGCAGCGTCGTCCTCGTCCGCGGCCCCGGCCGCCCTGACTTCACCGGCGACGACCTGCTCGTGGCCTCCCAGCTCGCCACCCACACGGCCCTCGGGCTGGAGAAGGCGATGCTGTACGAGCGCGAGGCGTCCATCGCGGACGCGTTGCAACGCACGATGCTCCCGCCGTCGCTTCCGGAGCCGCCCGGCGTCCGGCTGGCCAGCCGCTATCTGCCGTCCTCGCGGACCGCGCAGGTCGGCGGCGACTGGTACGACGCGATCCCGCTGCCCGGCAACCGCGTCGCGCTGGTGATCGGCGATGTGATGGGCCACTCCATGACCTCGGCCGCGATCATGGGTCAGCTGCGCACCAGCGTGCAGACCCTGGCCGGACTCGATCTGCCCCCGGACGAGGTACTGCACCACCTCGACGAGCAGGCGGGCCGGCTGGGCAGCGAGCACACCGCGACCTGCCTGTACGCCATGTACGACCCCGTGCTGCACCGGCTGCTGGTGTCCAACGCCGGCCACCTGCCGCCGGTACTGCTGCACCCCGACGGCACCACGGAGGTCCTCCGGGTCCCGCCCGGCGCGCCGATCGGCGTCGGCGGCGGCGGATTCGAGTCCGTCGAGACGCACGCGCCCGCCGGGGCGGCGCTGCTGCTGTACACCGACGGCCTGGTCGAGTCCCGCGACTCGGACGTACTGACCGGTGTGGAGCGGCTGTGCGCACGGCTGCGCGCCGCCGCCTCCGGATCCGCGCCCGCGGAGCTGGAGAAGCTGTGCGACGAGGCGCTCGGCACCCTGGGATCGGGTGACCGGGAGGACGACATCGCGCTGCTCGCCGCCCGGTTCGAGGGCATCCTGCCGGAGACCGTCGCGTACTGGTACATGGCGCCGCGCCCGCAGACCGCGGGCCAGGCCCGTCGGCTGACCCGCAGGACGCTCGGTCACTGGGGTCTGGACTCCCTGGTGGAGACCACCGAGCTCATGGTCAGCGAGGTGGTGGCGAACGCCGTACGTTTCGCGTCCCGGCCCATCACCCTGCGGCTGCTCTGCACGGACGTACTGCGCTGCGAAGTCGGTGACGACTCCCCGGTGGTGCCGAGGATGCGGCACGCCCGGCTGAGCGACGAGGGCGGCCGGGGGCTGTTCCTGGTCGACCAGCTGTCCCAGCGCTGGGGCGCTACGAGGGTGAGCACGGGCAAGGTGGTCTGGTTCGAACAGCCCCTGCCCGGCCCGCCCGCGGACCGCTGACTCAGCCGGCGCAGCACTCGCGCTCGGCGGGCCCTTGTGCGGTCGTGTCGAGCCGGCAGAAGCAGGATGCCTCGATCGGTACGTCCGCCAGCGCGGCGGCGAGCCGCAACTGCTGGGCCACCATCTGGGCCTGACCGGTCCGGCCCAGTCGCAGCAGGCATTCGTGGAGGCCGTGCAGGGACCAGACGTTGCCCGGGTGCTGCAACGCGCGCGGCAGGGTGCCGTCCAGGCCGAGGTCGGCCCGGTAGACCGCTTCCGCCTCCTCGACCCGTCCCTGTTCGAGGAGGAGTGCGCCGTAGGCGTGCCGGGTGGGCTGCATCCAGCCCCACGGTTCGTCGTAGGGGAGGTTGTCGTCCAGTTCGATGGAGCGTTCCAGGGCGGCGAAGGCGACGTCGTGGTTGCCCTTGCGGTACTCCAGTTCGCCGTCGAGCATCGCCGAGGCGATCGCGAGGATGTCCGCGCAGGTGTTGTTGAAGAGCATGCGGGTCTCGGGGACCCGGGCGACGGCCTCCCGGAAGTACCGGCGTTCCGCCTCCGCCTCGTCGACGCGGTGGGTCGAGGACAGGGCGACGCCTCGCGCGTAGTGGCGCATCGCCGTCGTCATGGAGTACAGCTCGGGGTCGCCGGGGACCGGCAGCGCCAGGATGTCGTCCCAGCGGCCGAAGCGGATCAGGACGTGCACCCGCATGGCGAGGAACGCCTCCAGCCAGTCGGCCATGGGAGGGCTCGGCACGCGCAGCAGGTCTTCCGGGATGGACGCCTCCAGTTCGTCCGCGGTCCTGAGGGCGACCTCGCTCTGGCCGAGGAACATCGCGCCGTAGATCTTGAAGTGGTAGTTGTGCGAGCGGTACAGGGTGTAGAAGTTCATCGCCCCGGCCCGGGCGTGGTACTTCTCGTCGGCCGCGATCGCCGCGGTGTTGTCGGAGACCACGCGCCGGTAGTCGCCGCACAGCACCTCCAGGTGCGAGGGCATGTGCAGGAGGTGCCCGGCGTCCGGCACCAGGCCGCGCAGGCGGTCCGCGACGGCCAGCGCCGCCTCGGGGGTCGGGGACATCTCCATCAGGTGGATGTACATGTGGACCACCCCCGTGTGCCCGCGTCCGGCGTCGGTGGCGAGGGCACCGTCGAGGACGGCCTTGGCCTCCGACGTGCGTGCGCCCGCGGCCGGTTCGCCCGTCCGCAGGTCCCACAGCTGCCAGGGCGTGAGGTTCATCAGGGCGTCGGCGTACAGGGTGGCGATGTCCGGGTCGTCCGGGGCCAGCTCGTAGACCGTGCGCATGCTGTCGGCGTAGGGGGCGTTCCAGACCGAGCAGTCCTGGACGGCCTCGGCCTGCGGGTAGCGGGCCCGCAGCGCGGCGATCAGCGCCTGCTCGACAGGGGTGGCGCCGCCCGCCTTCTCATGTGCCAGCTCGACGGCCGCGTGGGTCCGGTCGACGGTGCGGACCAGGTCCTGGTCGTCGAAGAACTCCCAGGGTTTGTTGTAGTTCGGGCCGAGCGCGTAGGCGATGCCCCAGTGGGCCATGGCGCAGTCGGGATCCGCCTCGACGGCGGCCTCGAAGCAGGCGACGGCCTCCTCGTGGTGGAAGGCGTACGTCCACGTCAGTCCGCGGTCGAACCAGAGTTGCGCGTCGGCGGAGGACGTGGTCACGGAGCGGGTGTAGGTGCCAAGGTCGTAGTACTCCATGGTCTGTCTCCTGCCTGTGCTGCGCCCGGCGCGTCCGTTCCCGAGTCTTCCGGAGAGCCTCGGGTCTCGCACCGACAACGGGGTGAGCCATGGCGCGGTTGCGGGCCGGGGCTCTCCGATGGCGAAGGAGCAGGTGGCAGCGGTCGCGGCCGGCATCGTCCGGGCGTCGGTCTCCGCCCCGTGGGTACCCGGCCCCGCGGCGCCGGGTCGTGCCGCCCAGGTGCGGGCGAGGGGGCACGTGGCGCATTCTTGCTGTGTCGCGCGCGTGAGGGCGTACGGACGAGGTAGGGCCGATGACTGGGAGCGCCGAGGGCGCAGAGCGCACGCCCGGCAGGCTGACGGCGCTGCTGATCGATGCCTCGGCGGAGGCGATCAGCGCGGCCGGTGGCCACGCCGGAGGGGTCTATCTGCGCTCCCGCACGCCCGGGCTGCTGCGACTGGCGGTGCTGGAGGGGTTGCCGGGGCCGTTGTTCCGGCCGTGGTGGCGGCTGCATGTGGACCGGCCGTTCCCCGTCGCGGACGCCTACCGGCTCGGGGTCGAGGTCGTGCTGCCGAACGCGACGGAGGCGATGCGCCGCTATCCGCAGTACGCGGCCGGCCTGCCGTTCCCGTTCGGGTCCCTGTACGTGCCCGTCGCGGGCAGGGCCGGCGTCTTCGGCGTACTGACCGTGCTGCGCCCGTCGGCGGCGGACGCCACGGAGCTGCTGCCCGTGCGCGAGCGCATGGCCCGGCTGGCCGAGGAGCTGGGGATGGCCCTGGACAAGCTGGAGGACGAGGACGCGTCGGCGGTGTCCTGGGAGGACGGGCCCCTGTGTCTGCGGCCGCCGGCCAGCCGGCCGCCCTCCGGGCACCTGGGACGGTTCGCCTGGGATCCGGTGACGGGTCTGCTGACGGCGGACGAGCGGCTGAACGTCGTCCTGGGTTCGGCCGCGGCGGAAGCCCAGGGCACCGCGGAGGCGTTCGCGGACGCCGTCGCCCCGGGGGACGCGGAGCGGATCCTCGCGGCGCTGCGGGAGGCGGCCCGCGGGCGGCCGCCGGCTCTGCCGCTGTTCGTGCGCGGCCCGGACGGCGGGCCACGGCTGGTCGAGGTGTGGGGGCCCTACGACGACACGGCCCGTACCCGGGCGACGACCGTGCGGGGTGTCGTGCTCGATCCGGGGCCGGGCACGGTGGCGGACGCGGCGGCCGATCTGCTGCCGGACGGCGTACTGTGCCTGGACCGGCTGGGGACGGTCGTCTACGCGAATCCGCACGCGGCCCGGCTGCTGCGCAGGCCGCGCACCGAGCTGCTGGGCCGGCCGCTCTGGGAGGGCGTGCCGTGGCTGAACCAGCCGACCCTCGAAGACCATCTGCGCGGGGCGTTGCTGTCCCCGGACCCGGTCCACTTCCATGTCCGAAGGCCGTCCGCCCATGGGCGCGAGCCCCACGCGACCGAGGGGGACTGGCTCGCCCTGTCCGTCTATCCCGGCCCGGACCTGCTGACCTGCACGATCCGGCTGGGGCACCGGGTGACGGACAGCCCGTCCGCTCTCCCCGACGTGCTCGGCGCGCCGGAGACGCCCGGTGCCCCGTCGCTCTCTCCGCTGTACCGCCCCATCGTGCTCGCCATCGCCCTCACCGAGGCGGTCACCGCCCGCCAGGTGTCCGCCGTGGTGATGCGCGAGCTGCTGCCCGCGTTCGGCGGCCGTCGGCTGGCCATCTACCTGCTCCAGGAGCGGCATCTGTACCTGGCCTGGGAGACCGGCTTCCCCAAGGGGTTCCTCGCCCCGTTCGACGGTGTGGAGCTGGACGAGCGGCTGCCCGGGGTCGAGACGCTCACCAGCGGGCGCCCGCTGTTCTACGACTCGATGCAGCAACTCGCCGACGCCTACCCGGGGATCGCGCTGGACGCGACGGAGGGGGCACGCGCCTTCCTGCCGCTGATCGCCTCCGGGCGGCCCGTCGGCTCCTGCATCCTCGGCTTCGACCGGCCGCGCAGCTTCAGCACCGAGGAACGCACGGTCCTCACCGCGATGGCCGGGCTGATCGCCCACGCGATGGAGAAGGCGCAACGCTACGAGAGCGAGGCCGCGCTGGCCCGTGGGCTCCAGCAGGCGCTGCTCCCCCGGCGGCTGTCGCAGCACCCGCTGGTGGAGACCGCCGGACGCTATCTGCCCGGCACCCAGGGCATGGAGGTGGGCGGTGACTGGTACGACGTCGTCGCCGCCGGCGACGGTCTGGCCCTGGTCATCGGCGACGTGCAGGGGCACGGCGTGCAGGCGGCGGCCACCATGGGCCAGCTGCGCAGCGCGGTCCGCGCCTTCGCCCTGGGTGACCGGCCGCCCGACGAGGTCATGAGCGGCACCAACCACCTGCTCATCGACCTGGACGCCGGCCTGTTCGCGAGCTGCTGCTACATCCGGCTCGATCCGGTGACCGGCGTCGCCCAGGCGGCCGTGGCCGGGCACCCGCGGCCGCTGCTGCGCCGCCCGGACGGCCGTACACATGTCCTCGACCTGCCCGGTGGGGTCGTGCTCGGGGTGGACCCGCAGGCGACGTACCCGGTGACGGAGCTGCGGATGGAGCCGGGTGCCGTGCTGGCCCTGTACACGGACGGGCTGGTCGAGCGGCCCGGTGTCGACATCGACGACGGCATCAGCGCGCTGCGGGTGGCGCTGGCCAGGGCCGGTTCCCCCGGCGCCCGCCCGGGCGGGCGCTCGCTGGCGGGCATGGCCGACCGGCTCACCGCGACCGCCCGGCACACGGCGGACCGCCCCGACGACATCGCGCTGCTGCTCGCCACGCGACGGGCCACTCCCCCCACCGCGAGTGAGGGCACACGTCGGCGGCGTACGGACGTGTAACCCTGTGGCGGGGACGGGAGTTGCCCGGTCGAGGGCTTCACACCTGTGGCCGATGTGTGGGGGACGCGGCAGGCCCTGTCACGTTCTGTTACGTCTCTCGCCTCCAGAGGCCCGGCAGTGTAGACATGGGCACATGGTCCGACTGTGGGGTCGCTCCGGGGCCCGGTCGGCCCGTCGTCCGAGCGGTGAGCGCATACGGGGTGCGCCCGACCGCGGCCTCGCGGTGCCCGGGACCGGGCTGCCGCGCGAGGCACTGGCCGAGGGGCGGCGCGCGGGACGGTTCTCCGCGGTACGGGCCACACTCGGCGGGCGCAGCCTGGCCGGTCAGGTGTTCCTGCTGCAAGTGGTGATCGTGCTGCTGCTGGTCGTCGCCGCGGTGGCGGCGCTGGTGCTGCAGGTGCGCTACGACACCACGCAGGAGGCCCGTCATCGATCGGTGGCGGTCGCCGAGGCGTTCGCGAACGCGCCGGGCACCCGGGAGGCACTGGACAGCCCGGATCCGACCGCCGTGCTGCAACCGCGGGCGGAGGCGGCGCGCGAGGCGACGGACGTGGACTTCATCGTCGTCATGAACACCGACGGTGTCCGCTACACCCATCCCAAGCCGGACCGTATCGGCAAGACATTCGTCGGGACCATCGAGCCCGCGCTGGCCGGCCGGGTCGTGGTCGAGGAGATCACGGGCACGCTCGGGCCGCTGGTGCAGGCGGTGGTGCCCATCAAGGACCCCGACGGCAAGGTCGTCGGGCTGGTGTCGGCCGGGGTGACGAAGGCGACCGTGGGCGGTACGGCGGATCGGCAGCTGCCGCTCCTGCTGGCCGCGGCGGCGGCCGCCCTCGCCCTGTCCACGGCGGGCACCGCGCTGGTCAGCAAGCGGCTGCTGCGGCAGACACACGGCCTCGGGCCGGACGAGATGACCCGGATGTACGAGCACCACGACGCCGTCCTGCACGCCGTCCGGGAGGGCGTGATCATCGTCGGCGCCGAGGGCCGGCTGCTGCTCGCCAACGACGAGGCGCACCGCCTCCTCGACCTGCCCGAGGACGCCGAGGGACACCGGGTGCTCCATCTCGGCCTCGCCCCCGACACGGCCGAGCTGCTGGACTCCGGCCGCATGGCCACGGACGAGGTGCACCTGGTCAAGGACCGGCTGCTGGCGGTCAACCAGCGCCCGACCACCCTCAGGGGCCGCCCGTCCGGCAGCGTCGCCACGCTCCGCGACTCGACCGAGCTGCGGGCCCTGTCCGGCCGCGCCGAGGAGGCCCGCGAACGCCTGAACATGCTGTACGACGCCGGTGTGGGCATCGGCACCAGCCTGGACGTCACCCGTACCGCCGAGGAACTGGCGGAGCTGGCGGTGCCCCGGTTCGCGGACTTCGCCACCGTCGACCTGTTCGAGGCGGTGCTGGGCGGCGGGCAGCCGGAGGCGGCGACCGGGCTGCGCCGCACGGCGTCCGGCGGGATCAGCAAGGACGCGCCGCTGTACCCGGTGGGCGAGAAGATCCGGTTCGTGGACTCCTCGCCGCAGGCCCGCGCGCTCAAGGACGGGCAGGCCGTCATCGAGCCGCGGCTGGACGAGGCGCCGGGCTGGCGGGCCCAGGATCTGGAGCGGTCGGCGCAGGTCGTGGACTTCGGCATCCACTCGCTGGTCGCGGTGCCGCTCCGGGCGGGGTCCCTGGTGCTGGGCGTGGTCAGCTTCTGGCGGTCGCGCGGGGCCGGGCCGTTCGACACCGACGAGGTGGCGCTCGCGGAGGAGCTGGTCGCCCGGGCCGCGGTGTCCATCGACAACGCCCGCCGGTACACGCGCGAGCACAGCATGGCCGTCACCCTCCAGCGCAGTCTGCTGCCCCGCAGCCTGCCGGAGCAGAACGCGCTGGACATCGCCTACCGGTATCTGCCGGCGCAGGCCGGTGTGGGCGGGGACTGGTTCGACGTGCTGCCACTGTCCGGTGCGCGGGTCGCGCTGGTGGTGGGCGACGTCGTCGGCCACGGGCTGCACGCGGCGGCGACGATGGGCCGGCTGCGGACGGCGGTGCACAACTTCTCCGCCCTGGACCTGCCGCCCGACGAACTGCTCGCGCTCCTCGACGAACTGGTCGCCCGGATCGACCAGGACGAGACGGAGGAGGAGGGTGACACCGCCCCCGTGACCGGCGCGACGTGTCTGTACGCGGTCTACGACCCGGTCTCCCAGCGGTGCACGATCGCCCGCGCGGGGCATCCGCCGCCGGCCCTGATCCAGCCGGACGGCTCGGTCGACTTCCCGGACGTGCCCGCCGGTCCCCCGCTGGGCCTGGGCGGGCTGCCGTTCGAGACGGCCGAGCTGGAGCTGGCGGAGGACAGCCGGCTCGTGCTCTATACCGACGGGCTGGTGGAGGACCGCGAGCGCGACATCGACGAGGGGCTCGAGCTGCTGCGCGCCGCGCTGGGCCGGGCCGGCCGGTCGCCGGAGGAGACCTGCCAGGCCGTACTGGACGCCCGGCAGCCGGGCCGGGCGAGCGACGACATCGCGCTGCTCGTGGCGCGCACCCGGGCGCTCGGGTCGGAGCTGGTCGCCGAGTGGCAGGTGCCGTCCGATCCGGCGGCCGTGGCCCAGGTGCGCTCCGCCGTGACGCGGACCCTTCAGGCGTGGGGGCTGGAGGAGCTGTCCTTCGCCACGGAGCTGATCCTGAGTGAGCTGGTCACCAACGCGATCCGGTACGGCGGTGAGCCGATCCGGGTGCGCATGCTGCGCGACCGCAGTCTGATCTGCGAGGTCTTCGACAGCAGCAGCACCTCGCCGCATCTGCGCTACGCGACCATGACGGACGAGGGCGGGCGCGGCCTGTTCCTGGTCGCGCAGCTGGCGGACCGCTGGGGCACGCGGTACCTGCCCGCGGGCAAGGTGATCTGGGCGGAGCAGCCGCTGCCGTAGCCGGCGGCTGTTTGTACATAGGTACGAACCTTTGACGCGACCGGTGCCTCTGGCGCCTGCTTCTGGTAGGAAACTTTCCTATCAGTGTCGGTACGGCCCAACTCCCCACCCCCCACCATCACCTGGAGCCGCCGTGAAGCACCCCGCGCGCACGTCGCGCCGCACTCTCCTCGCCCTGTTCGGCGCGTCCCTGGCGTCGGCCCCGTTCCTCGATCCCCCTCCCGCCGCCGCGCTCTGCGCCGCGGCGGGGCTCGACGACCCGGCGAAGAAGGAGATCGCCATGCAGCTGGTGTCGAGCGCGGAGAACTCCTCGCTCGACTGGAAAGCGCAGTACAGGTACATCGAGGACATCGGTGACGGCCGCGGTTACACGGCCGGGATCATCGGTTTCTGCTCCGGCACGGGCGACATGCTCGACCTGGTCGAGCTGTACACCGACCGCCGCCCCGGCAACGTCCTCGCCGCCTACCTCCCGGCGCTGCGCCGGGTGAACGGCACCGACTCGCACGACGGACTCGACCCGGGCTTCCCGCGCGACTGGGCCCGGGCCGCGCAGGACCAGCAGTTCCGGCGGGCGCAGGACGACGAGCGCGACCGTGTGTACTTCGGTCCGGCCGTGCGCCAGGGCAGGACGGACGGGCTGGGCGTGCTGGGCCAGTTCGCGTACTACGACGCCATCGTCATGCACGGCGACGGCACCGACCCGACCAGCTTCCGCAGCATCCGCGGGCGCGCCCTGAACCGGGCCCGGCCGCCGGCGCAGGGCGGCGACGAGGTCGCCTACCTGCACGCCTACCTGGACGCGCGGGTGTGGGCCATGAAGCAGGAGGAGGCCCACAGCGACACCAGCCGGGTCGACACGGCCCAGCGGGTCTTCCTGCGCGAGGGCAACCTCGACCTCGATCCGCCGCTCGACTGGAAGGTGTACGGGGACAGTTACCACATCGACTGAGCGGCACCCGGCGCCCCGGAAACGGGGCGCCGGACCTCGCCGGACCCCCCTCTCGGCGCTGTGAGAGAGTGACCGGCACGGCCCCGATGCCTCATAAAGTAGCTTTATGAGCTCATAGAGTGGACCCGCGTACCGACTTAGGCTTGCCTTAGCTTAGGCTTCCCGACGAGATCGCTTGTCACCGCTCGAAGGGACCCTGATCATGCCCCGCCCCCTGCGGGTAGCCATTGTCGGAGCCGGCCCGGCCGGGATCTACGCCGCCGACGCCCTGCTCAAGTCCGACGTGGCCGCCGAACCCGGCGTGTCCATCGACCTCTTCGAGCGCATGCCGGCGCCGTTCGGCCTGATCCGTTACGGCGTGGCGCCCGACCACCCCCGCATCAAGGGCATCATCACGGCCCTCCATCAGGTGCTCGACAAGCCGCAGATCCGTCTCTTCGGCAACGTCGACTACCCGACCGACCTCAACCTGGACGACCTGCGCGCGTTCTACGACGCCGTGATCTTCTCGACCGGCGCCACGGCCGACCGTGCGCTGCCGATCCCGGGCATCGAGCTCGACGGGTCGTACGGCGCCGCGGACTTCGTCTCCTGGTACGACGGCCACCCGGACGTGCCGCGCACCTGGCCGCTGGAAGCGGAGAAGGTCGCCGTCCTCGGTGTCGGCAACGTCGCCCTCGACGTGGCCCGCGTCCTGGCCAAGACGGCGGACGAGCTGCTGCCGACGGAGATCCCGGCGAACGTCCACGACGGCCTGAAGGCCAACAAGGCCGTGGAGATCCACGTGTTCGGCCGCCGTGGCCCGGCGCAGGCGAAGTTCTCGCCGATGGAGCTGCGCGAGCTGGATCACTCCCCCAACATCGAGGTCATCGTCGACCCCGAGGACATCGACTACGACGAGGGCTCGATCGAGACCCGGCGTGGCAACAAGCAGGCCGACATGGTCGCCAAGACCCTGGAGAACTGGGCGATCCGCGACGTCGGCGACCGGCCGCACAAGCTGTTCCTGCACTTCTTCGAGTCGCCGACCGAGATCCTCGGCGAGGACGGCAAGGTCGTCGGTCTGCGCACCGAGCGCACCGCCCTCGACGGCACCGGCAACGTCAAGGGCACCGGCGAGTTCAAGGACTGGGACGTCACCGGGATCTACCGTGCCGTCGGCTACCTCTCCGACAAGCTCCCCAAGCTGCCCTGGGACATCGACTCGGGCACGGTCCCGGACGAGGGCGGCCGCGTCATACAGGAGAGCGGCGAGCACCTCCAGTCGACGTACGTCACCGGCTGGATCCGGCGCGGTCCGGTGGGTCTGATCGGCCACACCAAGGGCGACGCCAACGAGACGGTGTCGAACCTGCTGGACGACTTCGCGAACGGCCGTCTGCAGACGCCGGATTCGCCCGAGCCGGAGGCCGTGGAGGCGTTCCTCGCCGAGCGCGAGATCCGCTTCACCACCTGGGACGGCTGGTACAAGCTCGACGCCGCCGAGAAGGCGCTGGGCGAGCCGCAGGGCCGTGAGCGCGTGAAGATCGTCGAGCGCGAGGACATGCTGCGGGAGAGCGGCGCGTAAGTCGTCGCCGAAGGAGCAGCGGGAGGGCCGGGGTTCGTTCCCCGGCCCTCTCTCGATTTCCCGTTCTCCGAGGTGATCGTCCCCTGTTAACGTCCCCCGGTGTTCTCACTCCTGGAGCCCCCTTTCTTCACCCGGCTGCGCGATGCGCGCCGGGTGCTCGTCGCCGGTGCGGGCGGCGGCTTCGACGTGTACGCCGGTGTGCCGCTGGCCCTCGCCCTCCAGGCGGCCGGCAAGGAGGTCCATCTGGCCAGCCTGTCCTTCTCGGAGCTGTACGGGCTGGACCTCGACGTGTGGGTGGACCACGACGTCGCGGCGATACGCCCGGACACCACGATCCGCGGCGACTACTTCCCCGAGCGGGCTCTCGCGCGCTGGCTCGCCCTCCAGGACCTGCCCGACACGGTGTACGCCTTTCCCCGCACGGGCGTCCAGCCGCTCACGGCCGCCTACCGGGCCCTCCTGGCGCACCTGGGCGGTGTGGACGCCATCGTGCTGGTGGACGGCGGCACCGACATCCTGATGCGCGGCGACGAGCACGGGCTGGGCACCCCGGAGGAGGACATGGCGAGCCTGGCGGCCGTGGCCGGGCTCGACGAGGTCGCGGTGCGGCTCGTGGCGTGTCTCGGGTTCGGCGTGGACTCCTACCACGGGGTCAACCACTCCCTGGTGCTGGAGAATCTCGCCGCGCTGGACCGGGAGGGCGGCTACCTCGGCACGTTCTCGCTGCCGCGTCAGAGCCGCGAGGGGAGCCTGTTCCTCGACGCGGTCGAGCACGCCTAGCGGGCCACGCCGGACCACCCGAGCATCGTCCAGGGTTCCGTCGCCGCCGCCGTACGCGGTGACTTCGGCGATGTCCGGTTCACCGAACGCACCAAGGACAGCGAGCTGTTCGTCAATCCGCTCATGGCCCTGTACTTCTGCGTCGACGCGCTCGCCCTCGCCCGGCGCAACCTCTATCTCGACCGGCTCGGGAACACCGCCCTGATGCGCCAGATCAGCTCGGTCATCGCGGAGTTCCGCGACGAGCTCCCGCGTCAGCGGCCACCGCGGGCCTACCCGCACTGAAGCGCTTTTGTCTCACATTCCGGTGAAGTCGCCCCAGGACCCGTATGAGCTGCATACACTCCTGATCTTCACAGGAGTTCCACACAGGGGGGATTTTCTCCATGCGTATACGCATCGCCGCCACAACCGTGGTCGCGGCCGGCACGCTCGCCGCGCTCTCCGCCGCCCCGGCCCAGGCCACCGAGTACTCGTCCGCGCTGAAGGTCAAGGGCATCCAGTACGACGCGCCCGGCCGCGACTCCAACAACTGCTCCACCGGCAACACCGACGAGGAATACCTGACGATCAAGAACTATTCGTCGAGCACCACGGTGAACCTCAAGGGCTACGTCGTGCGGGACGCCAGCAGCACCAACAAGTTCGTCTTCACCGCGAACCACTCTCTGCAGCCCGGCGACTACGTGAAGCTCCGCGGCGGCCACGGCACCGACTCCGACAGCAAGAACGTCGTGTACCGCGACAACTGCAACTTCCTGTGGAACAACGACAAGGACACCATCAAGCTGTACAAGCCCTCGGGCGCGGGCGCCGACTCGCACGCGTACACCAAGAGCGGCAACGACCGGGACGGGAACGGCTACATCACCTACCACGGCTGACCGCTCGCGGGCCGCGCGTGAGCAGGACCCGCCCCAACGCGGATGGTGGGCGGGTCCTGCTCACCGAGTCATTGTGATGACCGGACGCGGTACGGACCACGAGTGAGCGGCCCTCGGCCGGTGCGGAGCGCGCACACCCCGTGTGCGGACCCCAGCTGGCCCGGATCCACCTGCGGCGACGATACTGGTACGCACACGTGCCCCCGCTCAGCAGATGGACTCATGCCCAGCTCTTCCAGTACCCGCCCCACCACTCCGCCTTCGGTGTGGTCGGCCCGTGGCCGCCACGCCGGGACCGCCGCGGAAGACGTACTCCGGCTCAGTCTGCGGCAGCTCAAGGACAGTCGGGCCATAGACGACTATCTGGAGCTCCCCGAGACCGAGGGCGCCCAGGAACGGGTCTTCGAGGCCCGATGGCGGGTAGCCGGGTCGGTGACCGTCCGCGCGCGGCTGACCGTCCAGCACGGCTCCGGCAGCGGGCAGGAGTGGGTACTGGTCGCCGAGGCGGAGGCCCCCTGGGATCCTCGGTGGCCGTCCCCGGTCACCATGTTCTGGCCGCGGGAACCGGACGCGGCGTGGCACCACGAGGCGGCCACGGGCCTGCTCCTGACGGACATCAACCCTCTGCCCGCGGACGACAAGGCCGTCCGGCGCGTCCTGCGGGACTCCGCACGCGACCGCTGGAACATCCATGTCGTGGTCCACGAGGCCATGACGACCGACCAGCGCGGCCGTGTGCCGCTGGCCGGGATGCTCCCGCCGGGCCTGCGGCACCGGGTGGTCGAGCATCGCGCCGCGCCCAGCCAGCTGCGCGTCGTGAACTGGGCGCTGCGGGAGTTCGGCGTGGAGGTGCCGCGGGGCGGTGCCGCCGTGCTGCCCGGGTCTCCGGCACCGGCGGACTACGACGCGGACGACTTCGCCGTACGCAGTGTCTTCCTGGACGGCTCCGAGCCGGCCGAGCTCATCCACGCCGTGACGCGGTTCGCCGCGCTGCCGCGCCCGTCGCCGGACGGCGCCGAGGAGGCCGTCACCGCCCTGCGCGAGGACTGGCGGCTGCTGACCCTGGAGGAGGAACTCGACCGGGAACGCAGGCTCGTGGCGATGTACGCCGAGGCGCTCGACTCGATGACGAGGTCCCGCGACCTGTACCGGGAGGCCGCCGAGCAGGCGCACGCCGCGCTGGTCGCCTTCCGGGAGTCCGCCGACGCCGTACCCGAGCCCCGCCCCCAGCCGTCCGCCGCCCCGGCCGCGTCCCCGCTCCAGCAGCTGACCCGCACCTTCGAACGCCTCAAGGGCTCCGCCCGGACCCGCAAGCCCGTCTCCGACCCGGGCGACACGCAGGAGGGCAGGGCCGCCGAGGAGCAGCCGGAGGCGGCGGACCGTTAGTCCTCGGCCCGGCGCGGAGCGGCACCGCGTGCCGTGGGGCGTGGGCGTAGGGCTCCTGCGACGGATCCGTGGTGGGGCGTACTGCGTCGAGCGGGCTCGCTTCGGAGCGTGGGTGGACGGGCCGCGCGCCCGCACGAGCAGGTGACCGGGCCGATTGTGCGTCTTCCGTCCTGACGAGTGATGGTGTGCGGCCGAGTGACGGCCGCCATGCAATGCACCTGCCGCTTGGGGGAATCCGACCGACAGGTGCGCATCGGTGCGCGCCGTCGGCAGGAGGAGGGTCCGTGGGGTCGACCACCGAGGTGATCGTCGTCGCCGTGGTCCTGGCGGCCGTCGTGCTCGCCGTGGCCGTCAGGTTGCTGGTGCGGCTCGTGCGGACCCGGCGACTGATGCAGCGCGCCGGGCTGCCGACCGGGCCCCGCTGGGTGTTCTGGGGCGCCGTCCTGTACTTCGTGCTGCCCGCCGATCTGGTGCCCGATCCGGTGTATCTGGACGACATCGGCGTGCTCTTGCTGGCACTGCGTACCCTGCGCCGTTCTCCCGAAGCGGGACCGCCGGACGCCGTTGATTACAGAAAGTAAGGAAACCAATCACTCGTTCGATTCGTTTAAGTAAGAGGGACCCTGAGTGCGTCGGCGGCCGAGTGACGCCACTGGGTGACCCGGCTCGATCGGAGCAGCACCTGTGAGGGAGAGACGATGCAACCGTTCGCGCTCAACTATGCACGGCCGGCGGCGGAGTTGGAGGTCACCGCTGCGTACGTCTACGACTCCGGTCTGCAGTTGAACGTGCTGTGTGACGGGCGGATAGCCGCTCGTGATCACGCGCTCTTGCGGGAGTTGGGGACCACGACATCCACGGCGGGCTCCAAGACCCACTTCGACGACTGAACGCAGATCGCCGACGATGACCGTCTTGATTGTGACGAACGAAGAAGACGTGACGGCGGACATGGTGGTCGTGCATCTGAACGCGTCCGGCGTTCCGGTGGTCCGGCTCGACCCCGCCGACCTGACCGGCGGGGTCGCCCTGTCGGGCGAGTATGTGCACGGTGCCTTCCGCGGCCATCTGTCGTCCGCGGGACGCCTGGTGAGCATCAACGGGCTGCGGTCGATATGGATGCGCCGACCGGGAGTGGCGGCGGCGCGGGCGGCCACGCCCTCCGCGTGGCTGACGGAGGAGGCGGGGCAGGCGCTGTACGGCATGCTCCGCGGCTGTGACGTGCGCTGGATGAACCACCCCGACGCGGCGCGCCGGGCACGCTACAAGCCGTGGCAGCTGCGGCTGGCCCAGCGGTGCGGTCTGCCCGTTCCGGCCACCCTGATCACGTCCTTCCCGCAGGCCGCCCGCGAGTTCGCCGAGCGCTACCCGGATCTGGTGGTCAAGCCGGTGTCCGGGACGCATCCGCAGGATCCGCCCCGGGCGGTGCCGACCAGCAGGGTGGCCCCGGACGCGGACTTCTCCGCCGTCGCGCTCGGGCCCACCCTGCTGCAACGACGGGTGGACAAGCGGGCCGACATCCGGCTCACCGTGGTGGGCGAGAAGTTGCTCGCGGCCGGCAAGGCGACGACCGAGGCGGAGGCCGAGGTGGACGTCCGCTTCGCCGCGTCCGAGGCTCCGTGGTACCCCGTCGAGGTCGCACCGCGCGTCGCCGAGGCGGTCCGCGGCTATATGCGGGAGGCGGAACTCGCCTACGGCGCCTTCGACTTCGTCGAGGACGCCGACGGAACGTGGTGGTTCCTGGAGTGCAACCAGTCGGGTCAGTTCGGGTTCATCGAGGTGGACACGGGCCAGCCGATATCGCTGGGGATCGCCCAGTGGCTCGCCCGGCCCGCCTCCGGGGAACAGCCACACGCCAACGGGGCGAGCGCGAAGGTCCCCTGACCGGGCTCAGCGCTGCTGCGGCCCGGGCGGCAGGGCACTGCGCTGCCAGGTCGGGGCCGACGGCGCCGGGCGTCCGGGAGCCGGCGCGTGGCCGCCGCCGGACTGGAGCAGCGGCTGCATGGCGAACTCGACTTCCCTGCTGACGCGTTCGGCCTCCCTGCGCACCTGGAGGGGGATGTCGCCGCGCTCCGCGATGAGCCGGTCGTAGATGGGAGAATCCTGGAACACCCGTCACGCGCCTTTCATGTCGTGGCCCTGTGTGCATTTGGGCACGGCTGTCGATTCTAGGCGCCGACGCACACTGAAGTACGAATTCTGCCAGAGCGCTTGACGGCGGACGCAGGGGCACTACGGCACCCTCACGAGACCCGCCCACCGGCCGGGTCAGGCACCCGTCGTCGAGCCGGGCCGGACGATCATCAGGACGGTGACGGTCGCCCACAGGAGGTTGAAGACGCCGGTGAACATGGCGAGCCGTACCGTGGCCGCGTGCTCGACCGCCTTCTCGGCGTGCAACCGGTCGAGGAGTTCCTCCTGGCGGGGCAGGACGAAGGCGATCAGGATCCCGGCGGCCGCGGCGGTCAGGGCGACGGACGTGATGAGCCATCCGCTGCCCAGCACCCCCATCGCCAGGGCGGTGGCCAGGCCCAGGACGGGGACCGACACCCCGATGGCCGCGTAGACACGGCAGATGCGGTGCAGGAGCTGGACGGTGCCCACCGCCACCGCCCCGTCCGTCGCCGGGACGCGGCGCGCGGCCGGCGGGAACATGCTGGCCGCGACGGTGACGGGGCCGACGGCGACGATGGCGGCCAGGACGTGAAGAGTGAGGAGGATCTTGGTCACCCGCCCCACGCTAGGGATCTCACAGGTGCCCGAACAGAGGCTGAAACGACAGCTTCCAACGGGTTCCCGCCAACAGCTCCGCCCCGCCTCTCAGCACACCCGGCTCATGTGACCTGGCCTTATGGCACTGGCGGGAATCCGCCTAGGGTGTCGTTCATGCACACCGTGGCGATCCTGGTTCTCGACAACGTGGTGCCGTTCGACATGGCGACGCCCTTCCAGATGTTCGGCTGGACCCGGCTGCCGGACGGCCGCAGCCCCTACCGGGTCCGGCTGTGCGCCGAGTCCCCGGAGGTACCCACGGAGGGTTTCGCCCTGCGGATCGAGCGGGGGCTCGACGGGCTGGCGGACGCGGACACCGTCATCGTGCCGGGCTGCGACGAGACCGGGCCGCCCTCGCCCGCCGTGATCAAGGCCCTGCGGCAGGCGGCACAGGCCGGCACGCGGATCGCGTCCGTGTGCGTGGGCGCCTTCGTCCTGGCCGAGGCCGGACTGCTGGACGGACTGCGCGCCACCACCCACTGGATGGCCACCGACGAGTTGGCACGGCGCTTCCCGGACGTCCAGGTGGAGCCGGACGTGCTGTACGTCGACAACGGTCAGATCCTCACCTCCGCCGGAGCCGCCGCGGGACTGGACCTGTGCCTGCACATGATCCGGCGGGACCTCGGGTCGGCCGTGGCCGCGCACACGGCGCGCATGTCCGTCGTACCGCTGGAACGGGAGGGCGGGCAGGCGCAGTTCATCGTGCACGAGCACCCGCCCGTACCGCGCGGCTCGGCGCTCGAACCCCTGCTGGAGTGGATCGAGGACCATCTGGCCGGGGAGATCACCCTGGGAGCGATGGCGGTGCGCTCGGGGATGAGCGAGCGCACCTTCAGCCGCCGGTTCCGCGAGCAGACCGGTACCACGCCCCTGCAGTGGCTGCTGCGGGCGCGGGTGCGGCGGGCGCAGTACCTGCTGGAGAACAGCGACCACCCGATCGAACGGATCGCCCGGCAGGCGGGGTTCGGGTCACCGACGGCGTTCCGTGAGCGCTTCCGCCGGGTGGTCGGCACCACGCCGCACGCCTACCGGGCCGCCTTCAGGGGGACGTCGTCAGTCACGGTGGGATAAATCACCCGAGTCCACACGGGCCGTTAGCAGTTGGACAAGGGGTATCGATCCTCCCCAAGGACGGTGTACTCCCATGAACTGCTCCAGCCGCCTCCTCTGCTCCCTCTACATCGCCACGAGCACGGGGCTCGCCTGGACCTCGGTCCTCGAAGTCCGGTACGGCCCCGTATGGGCGGCGTGCCTGTTCGCCGCCGCCAGTATCGTGCCGATCATCGCCGTCGTACGGGAGACCGTGATCGGCGAACAGCGGCGCTGGCTCCTGGAGTTGGTCTCGCGAACCGGGCGCGGGGGCGACGCCGCCGAGGCGATCGTCCGTGCGGAGCTCGACTCCGCGTGCTGCGAACGATGGTGGACGAGCCTCGGCAGCGAGCACGACGTGACCTGCCGGCACGGGATGCCCCGGAGCAGCAGCGCCGCGTGAGCGTCAGCGCCCGGGGGCGCGGTCGGCCTCCTCCTTCAGGAGGGCGACGTAGTCGCGGGTCCAGCCCTCGATCGTGCCGCGGTCCCACAGGTCGGCCGAGTACTCCACGAACCCCGTGAGTTCGTCGCCGGCCGGGACGAGCCCGAAGGAGAGCTCCGTGCGCGCCGCGGCCGGTGCGAGGTCCTCGATCGCCGTGGTCAGCCCGGGCAGTTCCACCTCCGTCTCCAGGGAGCTCTGGTAGGCGAAGCCGACGTCCAGCCGGTCCGGCACCTCGACGCCCGTGCGCTCCCGCAGGGCAGGGGCGATCCGGCGTATCGGCAGGGCCCGGTCCATGCACTCCACCGCCCTACGGGCGACCTGGTCCGTCAGTTCGGTGAAGGAACCGGCGGCGCCGTCCCGCACCGGCAGCGCGAACCCGGTGCCCGTGCAGGCCAGCAGGGACTCGAACGCGCGGCGCTCGCGGTTGGCGTAGGAGATGTTGAACACGACGTCGTCCTGTCCGGACTTCCGCGCGAGCATCCGTCCCAGGGCCGCCACCGTGACCACGAAGGGCGTCGTCCCCCGCTCCTTCGCCAGCCGCTCCACGGCGGCCCGCGTCCCGGCCGGGACGGTGAACATCACGACACCGCCCCGTCCGCTCGCGGTCTTCGGCCGGGGCCGGTCCAGCGGCAGGTCGACGGTGAGCGGCACTCCGTCGAGCTCGCGCAGCCAGAACGCCACCTTCCGTTCGTCGGCGGCCCCGTCGCCCTGGTCCCGCTGCCACCGGGCGTACTCCACAGGCTGGCACCGCACAGGCGGCAGGGTGTGGGGTGCTCCGGTGACGGCCGAGCCGTAGAGCGCGGCCAGTTCCTTCAGCAGCAGGCTGACAGACCAGCCGTCGCAGGCGGAGTGGTGCAGGACGAGGAGCAGGACCCAGGTGCTGTCGCCGGTGCGCAGCAGGCGCAGCGCCATCGGCTGCCCGGTGGGATCGATCGGTGTCTCCGCCGCCTTCGCACTGGCCCGTTCCAGGGCGGGCCGCCGCTCCTCGGCCGGCCGTGCGGTGAGGTCCTCGACAGGCAGTTCCACCTGCCCGGGCCGCAGCACCTGCTGCTCCCAGCCGTCCCCGCCGCGGGCCAGCCGGGTCCGCAGGCCCTCGTGCCGCTCGACGAGCCCGGTCAGGGCGGTGCGAAGGGCCGCCACGTCCAGGTCACCGGTGAGGGTGATCCGCAGGGCGACGTTGAAGACCTGCGGGAGGAGGTGCTCCGCGTGCACGGTGGCGAAGCGGGCCTGCTGCGCGGTGGCGGGTGCGCGGCGCTCCACGAGGCCGGGAGCACCGGTCCCGTCGTCGGACCCGGACGGTACGCCCGTGTCCGCGGCCAGTTGGGCCGTCATGGCCCGCAGGGTCGGCGCCTGGTAGAAGCTCAGCATCGGGTAGTCGGTGCCGAACTCCTCCCTGACCCGGTTGACCAGCCGCATCGCGGTGATCGAGTGGCCGCCCAGGTCGAAGAACGAGGCGTCGGCCGCGATGCCGTCGGCATCGATGCCGAACTCGTCCGCCCAGAGCTCCCGTACCCGTCGTTCGGTGCCCGACCGCTGACCGGTCTCCGGTTCCCCACCGGCGGCGCCGGGCCGGCGGGGCGGTGCCGTGGTGACGAGGTCGGGGGCCGGCAGCGCGACCCGGTCCAGCTTGCCGTTGCCCGTCACGGGCAGGGCGGGCAGGATGCGCCAGGCGCGCGGCACGAGGTACTCGGGGAGCCGCGCCGCCAGTTCCTCGGCGAGGAGGTCCGCGTAGGCCTGCCGGTCGTCGGCGGCTTCGCCTACGGGGTCGCCCGGGACGGCGTAGGCGGCGAGGTAGGCGTCGCCATGGTCGTTGCGGCGGGCCAGTACGGACGCCTCGCGCACGCCGTCCAGGGCGTTGAGTACCCGGGAGACCTCCTCCGGCTCGACCCTGAAGCCCCGGATCTTCACCTGGTCGTCGGCCCGTCCGCAGAACTCCAGCGTCCCGTCGCCGGTCCAGCGGACCAGATCGCCGGTGCGGTACCTGAGGGCGCCCGGACCGCCGTCCGGGTCGGGCAGGAAGCCCTCGGCGGTGAGCTCGGGGCGGTGCAGATAGCCGAGCGACACGCCTGGGCCGCCGACGTACAACTCCCCCACCGCGCCGACCGGCACCGGACTGCCCGACTCGTCGAGCACGCTCAGCCGTACGTTGTCGACGGGGCGTCCGATCGCGATCGGACGGGCGGAATCGTCGCTGTGCGCGGAGACGGTCTGCGTGGTGCACAGCACGGTGATCTCGGTGGGCCCGTACACGTTCACCGTCTCGTACGGCGCCTCGGGGCGTGGCCGCGTGCGCAGCACGTCACCGCCCAGCAGCAGGTGCCGCAGGGGCGGCTGGTCACCCGGCGGCAGCCGCAGCAGCTGTTCGCCCAGGGCGGTGGGCAGGACGGAGAAGGTGACGCCCTGGTCGGTGTACCACCGGGCGAGGGCGAGCTGGTCCCGGCGGACGTCCTCGTCGGCGATGGTGACCGACGCTCCCGCGGTCAGCGCCGGCCAGATCTCCATGATCGAGGCGTCGAAACTCTGGCTGCACACGAGGGCGCTGCGGTCGGCCGGGGTGAAGGCGAAGCGCCGGTGGTGCCACCCGCACAGGTCGACGACCGCGCGGTGGGCCACGACGACGCCCTTGGGCGTGCCGGTGCTGCCCGAGGTGTAGAGGACACAGCAGGCTGAGGGGGTGCCCGTGACCGAAGCGGGGCGCGGCGGGTGCGCCGCGGTCGCGTCCGGCGGTACGACCCACACGCCCGCGGGCAGCGTCAGAGCGGCCGTCTCCGTGTGCTCCGACACCACGATCCGGGCACCGCACTCGGCGATGACCTGCTCGGCGCGTGCCCGGCCGAGGGACGGGTCCAGCGGCACATAGGCGCGGCCCGTCCTGAGCACGGCGAGCATGGCGACGACGAGGTCGGCGGAGCGCGGCAGCCAGAGGGCGACCACCTCCGCGTCACCGTCCGTGGGGTGCCGTTCCCGCAGGGCGGCGGCCAAGCGCTCGGCGCGGTCGTCCAGTTCGCGGTAGGTCAGCCGGGTGTCCGCGCTGATCACGGCGGGGCTGTGCGGCTGGGCGGCCACCTGGCGGGCGACGAGGTCGTGGACGGTGGTGTCCGCGAGCGGACGGGACGCGCCGCGCTGCCAGGAGAGCGGTACGGGGTCCCCGTCGGCGGCGGTGTCGACGGTCGCCGGGGCGAGCCGGGACAGCGGTACCTCGGGGTATTCGACCGCCGCCGCGAGCAGGTCCCGGAAGGTGGTGAAGAACCGCTCGACGGTCTCCTGGTCGAACAGGTCGGTGTTGTACTCCAGATGGCAGCGCACGCCGTGCGGCTGGTCGGTGAAGTAGACGGTCAGATCCGTCAGCGACTTGTCGGGCCCCGCGTCCATCGGTGTGGCCTCGATGCCGGGCAGGTCGAAGCGGAACGGCTCGGCGCGCTGGTACTCGGCGAACGCCTGGAACACCGGCGTCCGGTCCACCGCCCTGGGCGGGGCGAGTTCGCGCACCACCGTCTCGAAGGGCACCCGCGCATGGTCGTACGCGTCGAGGGCGACCGAGCGCACACGGTCGAGCAGCGTGCCGAAGGCGGGATCGCCGGACACGTCCAGGCGCAGCGCGAGGGTGTTCACGAAGAACCCGAGCAGGTTCTCGGCCCGCTCGGGGCGGTCCGAGATCGGGGTGCCGACCACGAGGTCGGTCTGGCCGGTGACCCGGTGCAGCATCGCCGCGTACCCGGTGAGCAGGGTCATGAACAGCGTGCTGCGGCGGGCGCGGCTCAACTCGCGCAGCTGTCGGGAGAGTTCCGGGTCGAGGGTGTGGAAGACGGCCCGGCCGTTGGAGGTCATCGTCGTCGGGCGGGGCCGGTCGGCGGGCAGGGCGAGGACGGGCAGGTCGCCGCCGAGGGTGCGGCGCCAGTAGGCCAGGTCCTCGTCGGCCGCGGGGCTGTTCGCGGACGCCGCCTGTTCCCTGGCGTGGTCGGCGTAGCTCCAGGTGAGCTCGGGCAGTTCGGGTGCCGTGCCGTCGCGTTCGCCTCGGTAGAGGGCGGAGAGGTCCCGGGCGAGGACGGTCGCGGAGGCCGCGTCGACCACGATGTGGTGCAGGGACAGCACGAGGACGTGCTCCGCCTCGGCGAGCCTCACCAGCCGCGTCACGAACAGCGGGCCGTCCGCCAGGTCGAAGCGGCGTGCGCTCTCGGCCGCGAGGACGTCCTGGAGCGTGGTGCGAGGGCTGCCGGTGCCGTCGATCACCGCGAAGTCGGGCTCGGCGGCCGCCCGCACCACCTGGCGTGGCTCGCCTCCGGTCTCCCGGAAGACGGTGCGCAGGCCCTCGTGCCGGGCGACGACACCGTGCAGCGCCGCGCGCAGGGCGGGTACGTCCAGGGGGCCGTCGAGGCGGATCGCCTTGATCTCGTTGTAGGCGGTACGGCCGGGCAGCAGGCGCTCCAGGAACCAGATCCGTTCCTGGCCGGGTGACAAGGGCGCGTCCACGGGAGCCGGTTCGGCGGGAACGGGGGCAGGCACCCGGTCCGCGGCGGGCGCCGGGCGGACGGCGGACGACTGCCTGTGCCGGCGGCGCAACGCGTCCAGGCGCGGCAGGCCCGCACGCAGGTCGTCCGGCGCGACACCGAAGTCGACGAGGGCGACGATCTCGTCGGCACCCGCCGCCGTGACCGCGTCCACCACCGGGCGAACACTGTCCACGGTCCCGATCAGAGCCCGCTGGTCGCAGTAGCGGCCGTAGGCCCGCCGGAACACCGTCTCCAGGTCGTCCTCGCTCAGGGCGGCCAGGTCGATGTTGTGTCCGAGGCTGTTGGTGACGCCGCTGAACACGGAGAGGGACGCGCGCATATAGCGGGACAGCGGTTCGTACGCCTCGGTCCGCGCGGTGTCGTGGTCGTCCGCGAGGTAGGTGTGCAGCAGGACGGCTACCCGCCCGGCGTCCGGGTCCAGGCCGTGCCGGGCGCGGGTACGCCGGTAGCGGGCGATGTTCTCGCCGAGCTGTTCGACGCTCTGGGTCATCAGGTTGGTGACGATGCCCAGGTCGTGGCGGGCGGCGAGTTCGTACGACGCGGGGTTGCCGACGACCGCGGTGTACATCGGCGGGGCGTCCTGCACCGGACGCGGGAAGAGCCGCACCTCGGCCTCGCCGTCGCCACTGGCCCGGCGTATGCCGTCCCCGCGCCAGAACGTGCGCACCTCCTCCAGCTGTTCGTACATCAGCTCCTTGTGCCGGCCGAACCGGTCGGGGAAGAAGACGAAGTCGTTGGCGCTCCAGCCGCTGGCGACGCCGATTCCGACGCGACCGCCGGAGAGGTTGTCGACCATCGACCACTCCTCGGCGACCCGGATGGGATCGTGCAGCGGCAGGACGACGGAGCCCGCGTTGAGGCGGATGCGCTCGGTCTCACGGGACAGCGCTGCGGCGAGCACCGCCGGGTTGGGGAAGAGGCCGCCGAAGGAGTGGAAGTGGCGCTCGGGCATCCAGAGCGCGTGAAAGCCGTGCCGGTCGGCGAAACGGGCGACATCCATGAGGAGTTCGTACGGGCCGTCGTGCCGCGGCGCCGAGGCGTCCTGGGGGTAGTCGCCGAAGAAGTAGACGCTGAAGTCGGCGGTGCGCGGGGCGACTTCGCCGACGGGAGCCGGGCGGGAGCCCGTGACGGCCGCGGCGTTCCACGCCATGGAGGCCACCGGGGCGGGTGCCGGGGCGGGCTCCGGCGGGGCTGCCGGTACGGGTTTCGGCACCGGTGTCGGCGCGGGCGCGGCCGGAACCGGCTTCGGTGGTGCGGTCCTCGGCGCCACGGGTCGTCCGCCCGGGAAGAAGCCCGCGGCGCGGAGCTCGCGCAGGGAGTCCCGTACGGCGTCCGCCACGAACTCGATGTCGCCGTCCGAGTGGGCGGTGGACAGGAAGAAGTTGCGCCACTCCCAGACGTGCACGCCGCGGAGCATCAGGTGGTGGTAGAGGAGCTCCATGTCGGCGCGGTGCTCGAAGCGGAACTGGGAGCCGAAGTGGCTCATCCGCAGCGGGAACTCCTCGGCCTCGAAGAACCCGTTGAGCGTGGCGGCCAGTTCGCCGGTGCGCGCGTTGAGCCGCTCCTGGAGACGGGGGCTGTGTTCCTTGAGGTGGGTCAGCACGGCACGCGCGGCGACCATGGACACCGGGTGCTGGATGTACGTGCCGCCGAAGAACGTGGTGTCGGCGGGCGGATAGCTGTCGTCGCCGTACGACCAGTGGCCGCCGTCGACGCCGTCCATGATGTCGGCGCGGCCCGCGATGGCCCCGATGGGGAAGCCGCCGCCGAGCAGCTTGCCGTAGGTGGCGAGGTCCGGTGTGACGCCGTACAGCTCCTGCGCGCCGCGCGCGGCGGGGCGGAAACCGGTCAGCATCTCGTCGAAGAGCAGCACGATGCCGTGGCGGCGGGTCAGCTCCCGCAGGCGGCGTACGAACTCGACCGGCTGGAGCTGGGGGTGCCTGCTCTGCACCGGCTCCACGACCACCGCGGCGATGTCGCCGGCGTGCCGGGCGATCGTCTCCAGGGCGGTGTCGCTGCCGTAGTCGAGCACCAGCAGATCGGAGACGGATGCCTGCGGGATGCCTCGGGAGACGGGCACGGTGAGCCGGTCGGTGCCGGTGCCCGATGAGCGGCCGAGGACGTTGTCGGCGTGGCCGTGGTAGGCGCCCAGAAAGGTGACGATCTTGTCGCGGCCGGTGGCGGCGCGGGCCAGTCGGATGGCCGCGGAGTTCGCCTCCGTACCGGAGTTGGCGAAGGCCACGCGCTCCAGGCCGGTCAGCTCGGCGAGGAGTTCGGCCGCCTCGCCGGTCTCGACGTTGCGCGGGCCGAGCTGGATGCCGCGGGAGAGGTGCTCGCGGACGGCCTCGGTGACGAAGTCCGGCTCATGGCCGAAGAGGAGGACACCGAAGCCCATCGTGATGTCGACGTACTCGTTGCCGTCGACGTCCTGGAGCCGTGCCCCGCTCGCCCGGTGGCCGGCGATCGGGTACAGCATCTCCTTGGTGCCGCTGCGGAATCCGACGACGGCACGGCTGTCGGCCAGGACGCGGCGGTAGCGCTGCGCGATCCGCTTGGAGGTCGGCGTCCTGGCCGTGTAGCGGCGTACCAGGTCGGCCAGGTGGTCCTGCTGGGTGTGCGGTGAGAGGTCCTGCACCATGCCGGTGTCCCTCGCGACCGACACCCGGGGGCCGTGGACGCGGGGCCGCTCCGGGGCCGGCGCGGCCGCCTCGCCCATCTGCTCGGCGATGCGCTGCGCGAGGTCGGTCATCGCCGCCAGGTCCTGGTCCAGTGCGGCGGATATGCCGTTCAGCCCGGTCACTTGGCCACCTTGCCGTTGAGCCGCTCCGTGACCGAGGCGGTCTGCAGGGCCAGCAGCTGGGAGAGCTGGGACATCATCTGGAGCTGTATCTGCGACATCTGCTGGATCTTGTGGGCGAGGTCCTCCAGCTCCTCACGGGTCGCGTACTCGGGTGCAGACGCGGATGCGGAGGCGGCGGGGGCGACGGGCGCGGGCTGGTGGAGAGGCGCCGGTGCGGGTGCCGGAGCCGGTGCGGGCGGCGCGAAGCGGGGCGCGGCCGGTTCCGCCAACCCCGTCCGCTCCACCGCGACTTCGGTCGGCGCCGTCCCGGTCGTGGCACCCGGCATGCGGGCGACGATGAACTCGGCGAGCCGCCGCGGTGTACCCGTCTCCTCGAACAACTGCCGCATGGTGACGTTGACCTGGTGCTCCTGCTCCAGCTCCCGCAGCACACTGATCATCAGCAGCGAGTCGGCGCCGAGGTCGAAGAAGGACGCGTCACCGACGATCGCCGACGGATCCTCGCCGAGGTGCCGGGCCGTCGCCTCGACGATGCTGTGGAGTACGGGCGCGACCGCTGCCTCTTGCTCAACCACTTCGGCTCCCTTGCTCGCTGGTGTTCCTGTGCTGAGGGCCGTCGACTCGGGCCCTGTCCAGTGGTGCTTGTGCTGGAATCGGTATCCGGGCAGGGGGATGCGCCGGCCCCCGGTGCCGGCCAGCAGCGCCGGCCAGCCGATGTCCGCCCCCGCCAAGTGCAGCCCCGCGGCCGCGCCCCAGAGGGAGCCGAGCCCGGTGCCGCGCCGCAGTGACGGCAGCGACGGCACGGCGGGCAGCCCGCGGCGGGCCAGTCCGCTGAGGGTGGTGTGCGGCCCGATCTCCAGCAGGACGTCGGGCTGTCGGGCGCCGATGCCGCGCAGGGCCTCGTCGAAACGAACGGGCTCTCGGGTGTGCCTCAGGAGGTAGTCGGCGTCCGGGGTCCAGCCGGGCGGCCGGGTCACTCCGTCCACGGCGCTGACGAACGGGATCCGCACCGGCCGGAAGGTCACGTCGTCGAGGACCTTCCGGAACTCGTCCAGCATCGGTTCCATGAGGGCGGTGTGGAAGGCGCGGGTCACCGCCAGCCGCTGCCCCGGTGTGCCGCGCCGGTCCAGCAGGGCGCACGCCCGGTCCACGGCCTCGGCCGTCCCGGCGAGCACCTGGGCGCGCTCCCCGTTGGTCACGGCGACTTCCAGGCCCGGCACCTCACCGGCCAGGGCGAGGGCGGACTCCCGGTCGAGCGTCACCGCGACCATCGCGCCGCGGGCGCAGCGCTGCTGCATCAGCCGGCCGCGCTCGGTGGTGAGGCGCAGGCCGTCGTCGAGCGACAGGGCTCCGGCCGCGTACAGCGCGGCGTACTCCCCGACGCTGTGTCCGGTCACGGTGCACGGCTCGATGCCCGCGTCGTGCCACAGCCGGACGAGGGCGCATTGCAGGGCGAACAGCGCGGGCTGCGCGGTGTCCGTGCCCCAGGACGGCTCCTCCTCCGACGGCCGCTCGTCCGTCGGCCGCTGCTCCGGTACGTCGTCCGTGCGCAGGGCGGCGAGCAGGGAGTCGCCAGTCAGGTCGCGGTAGGGCCGCTCGCAGGCGTCGAGCACGTCGCGTACGGCGGGCCAACGCTCGTAGAGGTGGTCGGCCATCCCCGGGTACTGGCTGCCCTGCCCGGTGAACTGGAAGGCGATGCGGGCGGGACCCTCCTGCGGGGTCGTTCCCGTGGTGACCGTCGCCCCCGCGGTGCCGGCGAGCCAGGCGTCGAGGGCGTCGGCGAGGGCGGCCGGGGTGGAGCCGCGGGCCGCGAGCCGGTGGCGGCCGTGGGAGCGGCCGAGGGCGGCGCTGGTGACGAGGTCCGCCATGTGCGGTGCGGGCGGCTGGCGTAACCGGTCGCGGAAGGCACGGGCGTTGTCCGCGAGCGCGCCCTCGCTGCTAGCGGAGACCAGGAGCACGTCCGCGGGGGCGGCGGCGTCGGCCCGGTGCGCCGGGGCGGGGGCCTGTTCCAGGATCAGGTGGACGTTGGTGCCGCCGACGCCGAGTGAGGTGAGGCCCGCGCGGCGGGGTACGTCGCTCCGGGGCCAGGGCCGGGCGGCCCGGGGGATGTAGAAGGGGCTGTGGTCGAGGTCGAGGCGCGGGTTGGGCTCGCTGAAGTTCGCCATCGGCGGGATGACACCGTGCTTCAGGACCAGCAGGGTCTTGACGAGTCCGGCGAGCCCGGAGGCGACGTCCAGGTGGCCGATGTTGGCCTTGGTCGAGCCGAGGGCGCAGTAGCCGGTGCGGTCGGTGTCCTCGCGGTAGGCACCGGTGGCACCGTCGAACTCGATCGGGTCGCCCTTGAGCGTGCCCGTGCCGTGGGTCTCCAGGTAGCCGATGGTGTCCGCGCCGACGCCGGCGCGCCGCAGGGCCTGGCGGATGACCGCGTGCTGGCCCTGGGCGCTGGGGGCGGTGTAGGCCGTCTTGCCCGCGCCGTCGTTGTTGATGCCCCAGCCGCGGACGACGCCGTGGATCGTGTCGCCGTCGGCCACCGCCCGGGTCAGCCGCTTCAGTACGACGGCCAGGACGCCGGTCCCGCCCACGGTGCCGTCGGCTCCGGCGTCGAAGGCCCTCAGCCGGCCGGACTTGGAGAGGATCGATCCCTTGACGTAGCGGTAGCCCAGGACTTGTGGCACATGCAGGGCGGTGGCGCCGACGAGGGCGATGTCGCAGTCGCCCAGGAGCAGGGACTGCGCGGCGGCCTGCACCCCGACCAGCGAACTGGAGCAGCCCGTCTGGAGGTTGACGGCGGGTCCGGTCAGGCCCAGCCGGTAGGCGACCCGGGTGGCCGTGAAGTCGGCGTAGTTGGCGACCGTGATCTGCAGACCCGTCGTCCAGTCGGAGGCGGGCTCGTGCGGCAGGACGTTGTTGAGCAGGTAGTTCTGGAGTGTGTAGAGGTGGTATCCGGTGCTGGCGTAGACGCCGACGCGGGTGCCGTCCCGTTCGTCCGGATAGCCGGCGTTCTCCAGGGCGTGCTGGGCGCATTCCAGGAACATGCGGTGCTGGGGGTCGGTGAGTCGGGCTTCGCGGGCGCTCATCGCGAAGTGCTGGGCGTCGAAGCCCGCGATGTCGTCCAGCACCCCGGAGGCTCCGACGAAGTCGTCCGCCCGGTACTCCTCCGGGGGAACCCCGGCGGCGGACAGCTCCTCGTCCGTGAAGCGGGTGATGCAGTCCGTGCCGTCATGGATGACGCGCCAGAACTCCTCGGGCGTGTCGCCGCCGGGCAGCCGGAAGGCCATGCCGATGACGGCCATCCGCGGGTCGGGTTCGTTCGTGGTCATCGGCCCTGTCCCTCCGGCACCGTGGATGTGTCCCGGCCAGTCGTTTCCTCGCCGTCGCCCTCGCGTGTGCCGCGCCGGCCGAGGAGCAGCAGGAGCAGGGCCGTGCACAGGGCGATCGCCAGGCCGTGGAAGGAGGCCACCACCTGGAGCGGGGTGAACGTCTCCAGCAGTGCGCCGCTCACGAGCATGCCGAGTCCGAAGCCGGTGTTCTCCGCCGACGCGGAGAGCCCGAAGAGGCGGCCGCGCTGGTCGTCCGGGGCTGCCTGGAGCCTCGACACGTACACGATCTCGGTGAAGCCGTCGGCGGCTCCGGCCACGAGCGCGGCGATGACCGCGGGCACGGTCGGCAGTCCGCTGAAGACCACGATGAACCCGGCCGACATCACACAGGCGCCGAGCGCGAAGGCCCGCTCCCCCGGGGTCCGCCCGGTCTTCTTGGTGACCCGGCCGATCACCTGCTGGGCGACGATGTTGCCGATGGCCCAGGTGGCCCAGAACTGGCTGATGAACGTGGCCGGATGGTCGGGGTCCAGGCTGCTGGAGTAGATGGGCAGGGCGACGTTGTGGGACGAGGAGCCCAGCCCGTCCACCGCCCTGATCGCGATCATGGCCATCAGCAGCGGGGCCGTGCCCAGCATCACCCGGACCGTCCAGCGCGTGGCGCCGGAGGATTCCGTGGAGCCGCCGCCGGGAGCGTCCCCCGCCGCCCTGGTGCGGACGGGCAGCAGGAACAGCATCGTCGCGGAGACCAGGAAGGTCGCGGCGTCCAGCGCGAACGCCGCGGAGTAGCCGAGCTCCGCCACGACCACGCCCGACGAGGCGAACCCGGCGATCATGGCGAGGGATCGGCCCGTCACCAGCAGCCCGTTGGCGCGCACACGGTGCTCCGCGCCGACGATCTCCGGGATGCTGCTGCGCAGGGCCACCTGCGAGAGCGTCGAGCAGCCGCCGGTGACGACGGCGAGAACGTAGAGCAAGCCGGTGCGTGTGCCGTCCGGAGCGAGCAGCAAGGTCAGCAGCGCCACGGCCTGACACAGGTCGGCGCCGACCATCAGGCGCTTGCGGTCGTGGACGGAGACGAGCCGGCCGCTCACCCAGCCCGACACGACGGATGTCGCCAGGCGTACGGCCATGAAGAGACCGGCGGCCAGCGCGCTGCCGGTGGCGTCGTAGACGAAGACGTTCAGCGCCACCATGTTCAGGTAACTGCCGTACGCCGAGATGCCGTTGCCCAGGACGAGCAGACGGAAGTACCTCATGCACCTTCCCCTGGTCTGCATGAAGGGTGTGAATGATGTGCGGCCGGGATGCCTGGCCCGCCTGCCTGGTCAGTGGCGGGGCGGAGTCCAGCCGGACGGCACGCCGTCCCGGTACGGTCGCCCGTCGCGTCCCCCGCACGCGAGGCGATGCCGCGATGCCCGGTCCCCGGTCATCGGCCCTGATCGCCCTCGACGCGTCGGTGCCCACCGCTGTCGCAGGGCGCGTTCGTTCCCCCGTTGCCGGCCCAGCACAAAAACCATTCCCCCTACAGGCCGCCGGGACGGCGGCCATTGGTCCGTCACCCAAGCAGATCCGGACAGGCGGGTTCAAGACTTCTGAGAGGTCCAGACGACTTCCGGACCGCTTTTGGCGAGTTCGGAACACTTTCGGGTCAAGCTGGAACCGGGCCGACGAAAATGCCGTCCGCGCAGGTCAGGTGGCCTGGTGGTCGACAGGAGGACGGTGAGGCAGGCCGCCACCACGGCGGCCGAGCCGTGCGCCGGTGCCACGGTGGGGAGTCGGTCGCCGGCCCCCAGGTGCGTGTGGGAGTACCTCAGTCGTCCCCCCGGTGCTGTCCGACGACGCGGCAGGGCACCGCGAAGTTGCCGACCCGGCGCTCGACTTCGGCCACAGCGCGGGCCGGTGCCGAGTCGCGCAGTGTGACGGTGACCTTCACCGACCCGGAGTCGGCCTCGGCGCCGACACCCACCACGTCGTCGATGTCGGCGAGGACGCCGGTCAGGACACGGCGGGCCGCGTCGGCGCGCAGGGGAAGCTTGTACGGCTTGCCGACCGCGGTGACGGGGAGCGCGTCGAGGACGCGTACGGCCTTGGGGGCGGCGGCTGCCTCGCTGACGTGTGCGGCCGCCCAGGCGCGGAGGTCGTCCTCGCTCACGGTGGGGTCGGTGACCGTCACATAGGCCACCGGGACCTCGCCCGCCCGCTGGTCCGGCTGTCCGACGGCCTGGGCCGCGGTGACCGCGGGGTGCGAGAGCAGGGCGTCCTCGATCACCCCGGGGTCGATGTTGTGGCCGCCTCGGATGATCAGGTCCTTCGCACGCCCGGTGAGGTAGAGGAAGCCGTCCTCGTCGAGGTACCCGAGGTCGCCGGTGTCCAGCCAGCCGTCGGTCACCTTGCCCTGACCGCTGATCAGGAAGCCGTCCGCGGCCCGGCCCTGGACATATCCGGGGAAGACGGTGGGGCCGCTGATCAGGATGGTGCCCACCTCGCCGGTCGCCCGCTGCCCGCCCGTGTCCGCGTCGATGATCCTGATGTTCTGGTACGGCAGCCGCTGGCCGACCGAGCCGGGTCGGCGCACGTCCAGGAATCCGCGCACGCTGGCGCAGGTGGCCTCGGTCAGGCCGTACCCCTCGAGGAGCGGGATCCCGGTCGCGGTCTCGAAGTCGGTGCGCACGCCGTCGGGCAGCGCGGAGGCGCCGACCATCGCGCACCGCATCGAGCCGATGTCCGCTGCGCCGACGGGACACGTGGCCAGCACCGCGTACACGGTGGGCACGGCGCTCATCGCGGCGATCCGGTAGAGCTCGACGATCCGCCAGAACTCCGCGTACAGCGTGAGGTCGCGGTAGCCCAACGGCCCGGCCCAGACGACGTGCTGGCCGCGCAGCAGCGGTGCGAGCAGCGTGACGACGAGGGCGTTGACATGGAACAGCGGCAGCGCGGCGAACACGACCGAGTCCTCGTCGAGCACCGAGTTGGCCGCGATCATCCAGGCGTCGGCGACCTCGTTGGCGTGCGTGTGGGCGGCGAGTCTGGGCGCTCCGGTCGTGCCGCCGGTGTGGAAGAAGGCGGCGAGACCGGTGCCGGTGGGCGGCTCTCCGATGAAGCCGTCGCGTGGCAGGCCGGCCGCGGCGTCGGTGAGGTGGGCCACAGTGGCGTTCTCCACCGCCGGCAGCGGCGCGCGGTCCTGCCGCCCGCCGGTGGGGCGCAGGACGAGGACGTGGTCCACCAGGCCCTGCCGGGCCAGTTCGGCACTGGTCGCGAACGCCTCGGGGTCCAGCTCCGGTGAGGCGGTGACAACCACGCGGGCGCCGGCCCGGCGGATCAGTTCGGTGGCATGGTCACGGGCGAGTGCCGGGTTGACGGGGGTGGCGATGCCGGCGAGCTGGGCGGCCAGGAGTGCGGTGATCAGCTCGTCGCAGTTCGGGGCGAACAGTGCGACGGTGTCGTGGCGGCGGACGCCGAGCCGGTGCAGGGCGTTGGCCGCCTGGTGCACGTCGGCGAGCAGGTCCGCGTAGGTGCGGCTGCTGGGCGTGCGCCAGGACGCGGCGTCGGGGAGGACGGTGACGGCGGGCCGCTCGGGCCACTGCTCGGCGGCTCGCCGCAGCAGGTCGTACGAGGTGCCGGGCAGCCCGCGATCGGCGAGCGGGGTCGCCTCGATGACGGCCAGGTCGTCGGGGTGGTCGTAGCGCGGCCATGCCGCAGGGGTCTCGGTGGTCACGCGTACCTCACCTTGTTCTGCTGGGTGCCGAGGTCGAGGGCTCCGTCGGGGGTGCGGATGGACAGCTCCACCACGTCACCGTCGTGCAGGTACCTCTCGTTCCTCGCCTGGGAGTTGAAGAACGCCTTCCACTTGATCGCCGGGGGCAGGAGGGCACCGATGATCTCCACCGGCTTGGGCGGCGCCTTGAGGGCCGTTCCGCCGGGCGTGCCGGTGAGGATGAGGTCGCCCGGTGCGAGGGCCTGGAAGCGGGAGAGCTCCTTCAGGGCCTGGAGCGGGTTGTAGATCATGTCGGTCAGGTCGCTGTTCTGGCGGATCTCACCGTTGACCTTGAGGACCAGCTCCAGCTCGCAGAGCCGGTCGAGTTCGCCGGCGTCGAGCAGGACCAGGGCGGGGCCGACCGGGGTGAAGGTCGGGTAGGACTTGGCCTCGTAGAACTGTGTCTTGGGGAGCTGTACGTCGCGGGCGGAGACGTCGTTGGTGATGACCAGGCCGGCGATGTGGTCCTTCCAGTTGGCCGCGGTCACGGTGGCGCCGACGTCGAGGGGGCGTCCGACGACGAGGCCGAGCTCGATCTCGTAGTCCAGGAAGCGGACGTGGGCGGGCTTCACGATCTCGTCGAACGGGCCGCTGATGGAGCCGGACGTCTTGCGGAAGAACGTCAGCGGCACGCTCTCGGGGTTCATCCCCGAGTCGCGGACGTGGGAGACGAAGTTGGTCATCTGGGCGACCACCCGGCACGGCGCGGTGACCGGGGAGAGCAGCGGGAGTGCGGCGATGCGGCGAGGCTCGGCCGCCGAGGTGCCCGAGCGGGCCTCGGCCAGGGCCATGTGGACCGTGACCACGTCGTCGAGCAGTTCGGCGGTCGTCGTCGCGGAGGTCTCCACCGGGACGGCTCGGTGCGCGTCGAGCGCGACCCACCACGCGTCGGAGGTACGAAGGACGGAGATGGTCATGAGGTAGCCACTTTCAGCAGGCCGCGCAGGCGTCGGAAGTCGAACTCGTTGTCGTCGGATCGCAGGGCGGTGACGATCGAGCGCAGCTCGGCCAGCGACTCGCGGCCGGGGGCCGTGCCCATGAAGTCCTTGGTGGCCGGCGGGCCCCACTGCGCCAGGCCGGAGGCCGTCATGGGCGCCCAGCCGGGCTCCAGGGTGGAGTCGAACATGTCGCCGTCCGTGAAGTGCTCGACCAGGAAGCCGTCGGGGTCGCGCCAGTAGTCGAAGATCTGGCTGCCCTGGATGTGCCGGCCGATGCCCCAGGATCGGCGGTAGCCCTCGTCCAGCAGGTGCTGGCCGCCGGCGGCCAGCGCGTCGAGGTCGGTGACCTCGTACGCCGAGTGCACGTACCGGTTGGAGGGGCCGAGTGTGAGGGCCAGGGTGTGGTGGTCGGTCGGGGTGCGGCCGCGGTCGCAGCGGACGAAGCTCATCGTGGGGCCGCGTTCGCGCTGACCCTCGTAGTAGAGGAAGTCGCTGACGATCAGGCCCAGGTGCTCCAGGTACCAGTTCAGCGTGCGCAGGTAGCTGGTCGACTGGAGGACCACGTGCCCGAGGCGCCGTACGCCGGCCGGTTCCCGGGGCGGTCGTTGCGTGGCGTTGGCCCGGTCGAGGCCGCCGTCGACGTTGAGGGTCCGCGCCCGCTGCCCGGCCACCGCGGGCAGGTCGTCGGTGTCTGCGACGACGCGGACCCTGAGGCGGCCCGGGTCCAGCAGGTCCACGACGGACCCGCCCAGGGGCTGAGGCAGCGGCTGTACCCGGGTGCCGGTGGCGTCGGCCAGTCGCAGCAGGTCGCGGGGGTCGGCGGCGCGGAAGGCGGGGCCGAGGAACCGCGACCTGCGGCCCTTGCGGATGATCACGCAGGGCGCGCCCGCCTGGGTACCGCGCAGGTGCAGCTCGCGGCCGTCGCGGTACGACGTGACGAAGCCGAACGCCTGGGCGAAGGCCTCGGCGCGCTCCAGGTCGGGCTTGTGGAACTCCAGCCACGCGATGTCGTGCACCTTGATCACCGGGTTCACCGCCCGGCCCGGATGCTCGCCGGCCAGAGCGCCCTGCTCGGAGTGCAGGTCGTTGTGCGTCCCACCCACGGTCATCACCTCCTGAAGAAATATTCACTTCCGAATCTGACGTCAGTCAATAGAACTGAAGAAATCTTCAGGAAACAAGTCCGGGCGGCTAGAGTGCGGGGTGAGGCGAGGTACGGGGCGTGATGGAGGATGGCGTGATGAGCGAGCGGACCGCACCCAGGCGAGTCGACCGGCGCCGGGCGCGCACACGCACCGCGCTGGTGGGCGCGGCACAGCGCCTGCTGGCCGAAGGGCGTACCGACGTCCCCATCCTGGAGATCACCGAGCTCGCCGACATCGGGGTCGGCTCGTTCTACAACCACTTCGACAGCAAGGAAGAGCTCTTCCGCGTCGCGGTCGAGGAGGCGCTGGAGTGGTGGGGTTCACTCATGGACCGCCTCACCGCGGACATCGACGACCCGGCGGTGGCGTACGCCCAGAGCTTCCGCATGACCGGCCGGCTGCACCGCCGCCACCCCGAGCTCAGTCGCGTCCTGCTGAGCCAGGGGCTCGAACTGGCCCACTCCGACCACGGCCTGGCGCCCCGCGCGTTCCACGACATCCGCATCGCCGTGGACGCGGGGCGCTTCGAGGTGGAGGACCTGGACCTCGCCCTCACGATGACGGCGGCCGCCGTGCTGGCGCTCGGCTCGCTGTTGCACGCTCAGCCGGACCGTGACGACGCGACGTCCTCGGACCTGGTCGCCCGCGGCCTGCTGCGGCAGTTCGGCATTCCCGCCGACGAGGCCGCGCGGATCTGCTCGCTCGAACTGCCGGACCTCGACGTCGTGGACACCCTGGCGGGCTGAGCGCCGTCGGGACCGGGACGGCCGGGCACCACCGCCGGGTGCCCCGCCGCCGTCGACAGGGGGTGGGGGTACCGCTCCTCCTGTAGGGGATGCTCCAATTAGAGTGGACGCTTCAGCACATGACCGTCCCACACGGGTCGACGGCCCCGTACGACCGGAGAGGCACCCATGACCAGGCCGGAGACGCCGCGCAGGAAGCGCGCGAACGGGGTGGAGTCACGCCAGCGCATCCTCGACGCCGCTGTGGAGATCGCCGGTGAGCGTGGCTACGACGGCACGTCCATCGCGGCCGTCAGTGCCAAGTGCGGGCTGCCCGCCAGCTCCATCTACTGGCACTTCCAGGACAAGGACGACCTGATCGCCGCGGTCATCGAGCGTAGCTTCGAAACCTGGCTCACGGCCGTCGAGCTGCCGGGCGAAGAGGCCGGTACGCCCCTGGAGCGGATCACCGCCATGGCCGGCAACGTGGCCAAGTCGCTGGTCGACGCGCCCGACTTCCTCCGCCTCGGCCTCATGCTCGCCCTGGAGCGGCGCCCCACCGAACCCCGGGGCCGCACCGTGTTCCTCCAGGTCCGGCACATCACCCACCAGAAGATCGCGGAAGTGGCCACCACCCTCTTCCCCGACCTGGACGAGGACGCCGTTCACACCCTCACCACTTACGCCGTCGCCGGCGCCGACGGCCTGTTCGTGCACCGCGAGGTGGCCGGCGACTCCGTCGACCTCGTGGCGTTGTTCGAACTGCACGCGCAGCTCGTCCACGACGCGGCCGCCCGTCTGGCGGCAGGGCGGTAGGCCCCGCCGCCACGCGCACGAGGGCGGGGACTACGGCGTGGCGGCCCCACCGGGCCGCTTTGCGAAGGCGTCGGCGTGCGCCCCGGCCCACTGGCCGAAGGTGCGGGCCGGACGGCCGGTGACCTTCTCCACGGTGTCGACGACCGTACGGCCGACCTCCGGGGTGTTCCCGTACGCCTCCAGCAGGAAGCCGATCACGTCCTCCGGGTGGCCGGCCGCCCGCCACCGCGCGACGGCCTGCTCCTCGGTCAGCTCGACCAGGGCGATCTCCCGGCCCCGGGCGGCGGCGATCGCGGCCACCTTGTCGGCCACGGTGAGCAGTTCGGGCCCGGTGATCACGTACTCCTGGCCCCCGTGCCCCTCCTCGGTGAGCGCGACCGCGGCGACGGCGCCGATGTCGCCCTCGTGGACCATGGCGCTCAGCCGCGAGACGAACGGCTCGGACACCTCCCCCGAGGTCACGATCCCGTCCGCCCACTCCAGGGCGTTGGCCATGAACTCGACCGGCATGAGGACGGTCCAGGCCACACCCTCGTCCGCCCGCACGGCGTCCTCCAGCAGGGACGGACCGCCGCCGTGCAGCACGGTGACCCGGCGCACCCCGGCCTCCCGGGCCAGCTCCAGGATGCGCGGGCCGGTCTCCAGCGGGGCGAAGTAGGCCCCGCCGAAGGTGATCAGATGGAGGCCGGTCACACCGTCGAGGGCCGCAACCAGGCTCTCGGGCTCGGTCAGGTCGCCCTGGACGACCTCGACGCCGGCCGGGAAGTCGGCCCCCGCGGCATCGCGGGTGAGGGCGCGGACCGCGTGGCCGCGGGCGAGGAGTTCGGCGACGACCTGACGGCCGACGGTTCCGGTGGCGCCGGTGACAAGGATCTTCTGCGTCTGTGTCATGGAACGACCGTAGGGAGGCTTGCGGTCAGCTTCTGTCCGCAAGCCCGCACCGCCTTCAGGCGCGGGTCACCTCCACCGAGAGGTCGTTGTCCACCGTGTAGTAGGGCCGCACGGCGGCGGTGCCGACCACGGCCGTCGGAAGGACGAAGATCTCCTTGCGGTCCGCGACGTCGTCCAGCAGACGGCCGAGCCTGACCGGAGCCGGGTCCCCGTCGGACCGGGCCCGGACGCTCACGTCCCAGACGCGGGTGCCGGTGGCGTCGTCGGCGACCAGCTCCGGGTAGTCCACGACGAAGGTGAACGCGCGGCCGTCGCTCTCGCCCCGCGGCTCCAGGTTCCGTACGGTGCCGTCACCGCCCCGCAGCCGCAGCCGCACCGCGGCTCCTTCGGCGAGCGAGGCGCCGTGCAGCCGGGCCCTGACCGTCATCGACCGGTCCGTGACGTCGATGCCCTCGACCTCGGCGTGAGCGGTGCGCAGCCATGTCCGCACCGCGAGGTAGCCGTCCTTGGTGACGTACGGGACCCGCACGGCCACCGGCGACGGCCGGTCACGCAGGCGTCCGCCGACCAGGGCCCGCAGGTCGCGCAGGCCGGGGCGCAGGCGTCGGCGCGGGGCGTCGGGTTCGGGCAGGAGGTACAGGTCCCAGCGGCCCTCGGCGAGTGCGGGCTGCGGCTCCAGGACGGCGAGGAGACGGCCGTCGTGCGCGGGTTCCAGGTCGAGCACGTGGACGGTCTTCTCCGGCTGGCCCTTCTTGGGGCGCAACCGCAGCAGCAGTCGGGGCGAGGGGGCGTCGTCGGCCGCCGTCGACGGAAGGTCGAAGACGATCCGGCCGTCCGTGTCGGCCGTGCAGTCGGCACGAAGCTGCGTACCGCTCGTCGTGTCGGGTTTCGTGCTCAACGCCGTCCCCTCCGTACGGTGCGCAGCGCGCCGGAGGCCATGGCGTACGCGGCGTCGCGCGCGGCGAAGCCCTGGCTGACCAGGGCGCGTTGTATTCGGCCGCCTGCCGGTGCGGCTCCCCGCCCGGTCCCGCGCGCCGACCTGGCCTCGTCGATCAGGCGCTCGGCCTGCTCCACGACGGGGACCGGGGCGAAGCGTCGGGCGTTCTCCATGGCCGTACGGCCCATCCGCCGGCGGCGTTCGTCGTCGCGGACCAGGTCGAGGAGCGCGGCGCCCAGCGCCGCAGGGTCCCCGACCGGTACCAGCCGGCCGTCGACGCCGTCCTCGATGATCTCGCCGGGCCCGTAGGGGCAGTCGGTGCTCACGACGGGCAGGCCGCAGCGCATGGCCTCGACGATGGTCATGCCGAACGGCTCGAAGTTCGACGCGCACGCGGCGATGGAGCCCTTGACCCACTCCGCCTCCATGGGGGCCGCCGCCCCCATCAGAAGAGCGTTCTCGGACAGGCCCAGCCGCTGGATGAGACCGCGCAGCCGCGCCTGCTCCTCCCCCTTGCCGTAGATGCGCAGGTGCCAGTCCGGGTGTGCGGCGGCGACCTGGGCGAACGCCTCGATGAGCAGGTCGTAGCGCTTCACCGGGACCAGCCGACCGGCCGCGACCACCACCTTCGCGGTGCCGTCGGCCGCGGGCAGCACCGGATCGGGCACGCTGTTCGGGAGTGCTTCCACCCGCACCCCGGGCAGCCGCATCTTGCGCCGGTAGGCGGCGGCGTCCGCCTCGGTGACCGTGGTGAGCACGTCGAGTCGGCGGTACGCCCGGCGCAGCGTGGTGCGCAGCCGGGGCGGGTGGTTGTCGAGGGTGAGGTGTTCCTGCCCGACGCGGACGACGTGTTCCGGCGCCTGGCGGGCGAGGTGCACGTTGAGGCCCGGCCGGGTTCCGATGACGACCTCGGCGTCGGTCGCCGCCAGACACTCGCCGATCCGTCGGTCGGTCAGCTCGCTGTACTGCCCGTAGCGGTATTCGGCGGCGGGGAACACCTTGGCGGGTCTGAGATGCAAGGGGTGTTCCTTCTCGTGCCGCAGGTCCACCAGCGGCCTTAAGGACACGCGGGGGTCCAGGGCGAAGTTCGGGTGTTCCCGGTGCCGCAGCACCGAGACGATCTCCACGTCGTGCCGCTCGGCCAGGGCCTGCGCCAGGTTGAAGGTGGTGGTGATCGTGCCTCCGATCCCGTAGGCGTTGTGCAGCAGGAAAGAGATCTTCATGGCGGACTAGACCCTGGCAACCGCCCTTTAGTTGCCTGTTGTTATATCTCTGTTGTCTTGCAGGTCAGGTCCGTCCACCGGTCACGCGAGGAGACGGACCAGCACAACGGCAGGCGTGCGGGGCAGCGACACCCGCAGCCCCTCCCCGTCCCAGACCGCCGAGCCGGCGGCGGGCGCGTGCGACGGGTGGAGGATCTCCACGCGAACCTTCCGGCCCGCCAAGTGCGCCACCGGCAGGCGCAGTTCGGGCTCGCCGCCCCGGCGCCAGACCGTGAGGTACGACGTACGGTCACCGGGCGACCGCATGCCCAGCGCCAGCCACTCGTCGGTCCAGCCGGGCAGCCCCAGCGGCCAGAACGGCACGGCCCGTGCCAGGTCCGTGCGGATCGTCTTGTACGTGGTCACCGCGTCCCGCACGAGGGCGAGTTGACGCTGCGACATCCGGTCCAGATGGCCGGACAGATGGATCCGCCCGAGCAGCGCCCCGCCCAGTGTGAAGGCGATCAGGTCGTCGTCGAAGCCGGGCTGCGGGTAGGCCCAGACGGCGCCCTGCTCCGGCGGTACGGCGGTCGGTGCGGCGGCGGCGATGGGCGGGTAGCGCAGGGGGTCCTGCTGGTCGCTGGTGGACTGGAGCTGGGCGACGGCGAGGGTGGCCCCGTCCATCCGCATCCCGCCCGAGGCGCAGTTCTCGATCACCAGGTGCGGGTGCCGGTCCAGTACCTCGCAGAGCCAGTCCAGGTAGGCCTGGGCGTGGCCGAGCAGCCCGGCTCCGGGGGCGAGGTCCCCGGGCGCGAGCGTGCCGGGATCGATCACGATGTTGTAGTCCAGCTTGAGGTAGCCCACCCCCCAGTCGCCGACGATCCGGTCCACCGCCTTGTCGAGGTGGGCGCGGGCGGCCGGATGGCGCAGGTCGAGCTGGTGGCGGCCCTGCTCCGTGAGACGTACGCCGTCGCGCTGGAAGAAGGCGTCCGGCGGGAGCGCGGCGGCGACCGGGCTGCGCGCTCCGACGACCTCCGGCTCCAGCCACAGCCCGGGCACCATGCCGCGCTCCCGGATCCGCTCCAGGACCGTGCGGATGCCGCCGTCGGGGAAGCGGCGCGCCGAGGGCAGCCAGGCGCCGACGCTGTCCCACCAGCCGCCGTCCGCCGAGTCGTCGTACCAGCCGGCGTCCACGCAGAAGTATTCCGCGCCCGCCTGGGCCGCCGCGTCGATCAGGGGCAGCAGCTTCTCGGTGGTCGGGTCGCCCATGAGCGTGTTCATGTAGTCGTTGAAGACGACCGGGAGCGCGGTGTGGTCCGGGTGCGGGCGGCGCACGGCGCGGCGGTACGCGGTGAGCGCGCCCATCGCCTCGTCGAACCCGGCTCCGAGGGCCAGGACCCCCGGCACGGTGGTGAACTCCTCGCCCGGCGCCAGCCGGACCTGCCACTGGTGCTCCGCGTCCGTGGGGCCGTTGAGCGCCAGACAGGTGCCGTGCGCGCGTTCGCCCAGGTCCCAGCGCCAGCCGGCCGGGGACTCGACCTGCCACAGCCAGGTCCGGCCGCTGACCCGCTCCCTCAGCGCCCCCATCGGCAGATGACCGTCGGTGGGCCAGCTGCCTCGCCCGGCGAGGACCAGGGCGGCCCGGCTGTCGTGCTGGTGGGCGTCGACGTTGATGTCGGCGACCGTGTCGCGCAGCGGCTCGGTGTACCAACGGCACTCCGCGAGCCAGTCGTTGCGGGCCCGCAGCACGTCGAGGGCGTCCGGTGCGGGCAGACCGCCGACGAGGAGGCTGCTGACGGACTGGACGACGAGGGGCTGCGGGCCGTCGTTGCGGAGCCGGACACGGGAGCGCAGGACGGGCAGTCCGCCGGGGGACGTCAGTTCGGCGAACGCGGTCAGTCCGGTGGCCGGGTCGTGGAGTTCGACGGTCAGCCACTCCTGGTCGCCCCGGCTGCCGGTGCTGTGGCCCCGGTACTTCAGGCGCGTGCCGAGGGCCGTGCCGGTGAAGCGGGGGCCGGACCAGCCGCTGCCGTGCCCGAGGGCGGTGAGTTCGACGAGGGGGAGGGCGGAATCCCGGAGGGCGGAATCCCGGAGGGTCGCATCCGGGATGGTCGAATCCGGCTGGACGGATGCGGCGGGCGCCACCCCGGTGTCACCGAGCCGGACCAGTCGCGGTGTCCCGTCGGGGGCGATGGCGAACTCGGCCGCCAGGGCGGAATGCCCCCAGGAGAACGTGCCCTGCGTGCCGTTGAGATCCGCGTCGGCCGTACCGGTCAAGGTGCTCCCCCTGGTGAATCCCTCGTTACGGTCTCTTGACGGCCCCTATGTGACCGGTCACAATCCTGGCATGAATGTGACCGGTCACACAAGGCGTCCCGCGAGCATCCGGGACGTCGCGACCGCCGCCGGCGTCTCATACCAGACCGTCTCGCGGGTGATCAACGGCCATCCCAGCGTCAAGCCGACCACCCGGGAGCGCGTGCTCGCCGCCATCGACGAGCTGGGCTTCCGGCGCAGCGCCGCAGCGCTCGCCCTGGCCAGCGGACGCAGTAGGGCCGTGACCGTGCTCACGGCGAACACCACGCACTACGGCTACGCCTCGATCCTCCAGGGCATCGAGGAGGCCGCCCGCGCCGAGTCCTACGCGGTCGGGATCGGTGTCCTGGAGTCGGCGGACGAGGCGGCCGTCGCCGCGGAGGTGCGGCGCGCGGCGGACGCGGGCGGCGGACTGATCGTGATCGCGTACGACCCGGCCGGGGTGAGGGCGCTCGGCGCCGTCCCCGCCGAACTGCCGGTCGTCGGCGTGGTCGAGACACCGGCGAGCCCGCCCGGCCCGGGCCACCCCTGGGTGTGGGCCGACGACCGCGAGGCCGCCTACCAGGCGACCCGCCATCTGCTGTCCCTGGGGCACGAGACCGTGCACTACGTCGCCATCCCGTCCAGCACCCGGCGCACCAGCGCCCGCACCAGCGGCTGGCGGCAGGCGCTGCGCGAGGCCGGGGCGCCCGAACCCCGGCCGGTGCAGGGCAGTTGGGGACCGGCGGGCGGCCACGCGGCGGGCGGCAGGCTGGCCCGGGACCCGGCCGTCTCGGCGATCCTCTGCGGCAACGACGACCTCGCGCTCGGGGTGCTGCGCGCCCTGCACGAGGCGGGGCGTTCCGTCCCCGGCGAGGTCAGCGTGGCCGGGTTCGACGACGCCCCGCACTCGGCCTATCTGACCCCGTCCCTGACGACCGTACGTCTGGACTTCACCGGTCTCGGGCGGGCCGCGTTCGCACTGCTGCACGGGGTCCTGGAGGGGTCCGCGCGGGTCGCCCCGCATCCCGTCCCGGTACCGGAGCTGGTGGTGCGGGAAAGCTCGGGGCCGCCGTCAACCACCGCCTGAACGCGCATCGCTCTCTCGACCCGCCGCCGGGTCGTTCGACACGCCGCACGGCCCCTGAACGCACCGCACGAGCACCGCTGTTCTGATTCCTGCTTCCTGAACCACCCGTTCGCGAAAGGCACGTGATGAAGACAAGAGCTCTCCCCGCCCTGGCGCTGATATGTGCCATCGGCCTCGCCGCCACCGCGTGCAGCGACCCCACGGCCGGCGGTTCCGGCGACTCCGGCACGGACGGGAAGCGGGCCGCGGTCGACCCGACCGCCCGCCTGGACGGCGTGAAGCTGACGATGTGGACCGCCCAGAACACGGTCAACGCGCCCAAGCAGGTCATCGACGCCTTCGAGAAGGCCACCGGCGCGCAGGTGGAGACCCAGGCGATCCCGGACCTGTACGAGCAGAACGTGCCGACGAAGCTGGCCTCCGGCGACCGTCCTGACCTGATGTTCTGGCAGCCGTCGATCTCCACGCTGCCGTTCGTCCAGCCGCGGCAGAACCTGCTCACCCTGGACGGTGAGCCGTGGGAGGCCCGGCTCGGCGAGACGGAGAAGTCGCTCGGCGTGATCGACGGCAAGCGGTACGCGGCGATCGTCACCAGCCCGGCCATGCTCGGCGTCTACTACAACAAGGACGTCTTCCGGCAGGCCGGGCTGAGCGAGAAGGACTTCCCGAAGTCCTACGACGAGCTGCTGGCCCTCGGCCACAAGGTCGTCGACAAGACCGACGCGGCCGCCTTCTACGAGGCCGGTGGCGACAAATGGCCCCTTCAGTGGCAGATGCAGGTCCAGCTCACCGACCTCGACCAGCGGTGGTGGGACGGGCTCAACAAGAACCAGGAGAAATGGACCGACCCGGTCGTCGTCGGCGCGATCAAGAAGTACAAGGAGAAGCTGCTCGACGCGGGGCTCGCCCAGAAGAACTACCGGACCGGCACCTTCACCGGACAGGCCGACGCGCTGTGGAAGGGCGAGGCCGGCATGGTCCTCAACGTCACCTCCTTCCAGAGCCAGTTGCAGGCCAAGTACTCCACGGCCGACATCGACAAGAGGATCGGCTGGTTCCCCGTCGCCGACTCCGCGGCCACCGGCATGTACTCGCCCGACCAGACCAACGGCGTGGTCGCCTTCAGGACCGGTGACGAGAAACGGCAGAACGCCGCCCGGCAGTTCCTCGCCTTCTGGCTCGGCCCGGACTACGCCGACTACATCAAGGCGATGAAGATCCCGTCCGTGCAGCCGTCCGTGCCCACCCCCGCCGGGCTGCCGCAGACGTCCAAGGGCCAGGTCGCCGCCCTGCCCACCGCCATCGGTGTCTTCCAGGCCAAGGCGATCGTCGCCCCCGACACTCACCTCTACCTGGCCGACATGATCTTCGACAAGAAGAACCCGCAGGAGGTCGCCCAGGCGATCCAGGACCAGTTCGCGCAGGTGGCCAAAGCCCAGGGCGCGCCCGGTTTCTGACGATGGCTGACACGGTCGTACGTACCAAGCACACGCCGGTGCCCGGCCCGCCGAAGAAGGCGGGACGGCTGCCGCGCGCCGCCGTGCACCACCCGTGGTGGTTCGCGCTCCCCGCGATCGCCGTCTTCGCGGGCTTCTTCCTGGTGCCGAACCTGCTGAACTTCTACTACCCGTTCACCAACTGGTCCTCCTACCACGCGGACATCGCGTTCACCGGCCTCGACAACTTCAAGACGATCGCCGACGACGGCTCGCTGCTCCGCGCGATCCGTACGACCCTGCTCTACGCCCTGCTGGCGGCGCTGTTCCAGAACGGCTTCGGGCTCGGGCTGGCGCTGCTCCTGGAGAGCGACAGCCGCTTCAACCGGTTCTTCCGCGCGGTCTTCTTCCTGCCGGTGCTGATCTCGGCGCTCGCCACCGGCTACGTCTTCCAGGCCCTCCTCGACCAGGACGGCGCGGTCAACTCCGTGCTCGGGACGGACATTCCGTGGCTGGGCTCGACGACCTGGACCCTGGTCGTCGTCACCCTCATCCACGGCTGGAAGTGGATGGGCCTGTCCATGCTGATCTATCTGGCCGGGCTCAAGGGCATCCCCGGCGACATGCTCGAAGCCGCCCGGATGGACGGCGCCGGACCCTGGCGGACCTTCTGGTCGGTGCGCTGGCCGATGCTCGCGCCGGCCGTCACCTTCAACGTCACCACCGCGCTGATCGGCTCGATGAACACCTTCGACATCGTGCAGGCCACGACCGGCGGCGGGCCCGCGGCCGCCACGGAGGTCTTCAACATCTACATGTTCCGGATCTTCGGACAGGGGCTGTACGCGCAGGCCTCCGCGATGAGCCTCGTCCTCTTCCTGGTCGTGGTCGTGGTGGCGATTCCCCTGGTCGTCGGGTTGCGGCGAAGGGAGCAGCTGCTGTGAACCCGTCCGTGGCATGGCGGTACGGCCGCCCCGCCCTCGTCCTGCTCCTCGCCGGCCTGGCCGTCGGCGTGCCGCTGTGGCTGGTCGTCGTCACCTCCGCCAAGCCGCAGGCGGAGGCCCTCAGGCCCAACCTCGACCTGCCGCGCACCTGGCAGCCCGCCGACAACTACGCCGACGCGGTCAGCCAGGGCGAGATGCTGCGCGGTTTCTTCAACTCCCTGCTGGTCGTGCTGCCTTCGGTCGTCCTCGTCCTGCTCCTCGGGGCGGGCGCCGCCTGGGTCTTCGCCCGCCGCAAGTCGAAGCTGGTGTCGGCGGCGTACGCGCTGTGCATCAGCGGTCTGCTGCTGCCGCCCGCGGTCATCACCATCGTGATGGAGCTGCGGCAGCTGGGCCTGTCGAACACCCGGCCCGGCATGATCGCCGTCTACACCGGCATGTACCTGTCGACGTCGATCTTCTTCATGACCGGCTTCATCCGCGCCATTCCGCTGGAGCTGGAGGAGGCGGCCCGGATGGACGGGGCGACGCCGTCGCGGATCTTCTGGCGGATCGTCCTGCCGTTGCTGCGCCCGGTGATCGCCACCGCGACGATCATGGTGATGCTCTACGCCTGGAGCGACGTCTTCTACGCCTTCTTCGTCCTGGGCGGCGGCGAGCGGGCCACCCTCCCGCTGAACCTCTACCAGGTCGCCAGCGCCCAGCTCTACCTCAACAACTGGCATCTCGTCTTCGCGTACGTCGTGGTGATGAGCCTGCCCATGGTCGTCGTGTTCCTCGTCGGCCAGCGAAAGATCGTGTCCGGAATCACCAGTGGAGCCGTCAAGTGACCGGAGGTCCAGCAGCGTGATCACCCCCACCCGCACACGCACCCGAACCCGATTCCGTACCAGATTCCGTGCCAGAACCGCCCTGATATCAGCCGCACTTGGAGCAGCCACCATGGCAGCCACTCTCCCCGCCGCGGGCCCCGCGGCCGCTGCCGACCCGCAGCGCCTCACCGTCGACCTGTCCGCCTCCGAGGGGCCGGTGATGCTCGGCGCCAACGGCACGCTGTACGGGCTCAGCGACGACGGGGTGCCCAGCGACGCCGCGCTGGCACCCCTGAAGGTCACCAGCGTCTCGCAGAAGCCGGAGGGCGGCGCCCAGCATCCCAACGGCGACGCGCTCACGGTCTCGAAGTCGTTCTTCCGCAACGGCGGCGGCGAGATCAACGTGATGATGCAGGACATCTACGCCAAGTGGCCGTACGAGGATCTCGGCATCGACGACTACCTCCCCAAGGTCGACAAGATCGCGAAGGAGGTGGCGGCGGACCCGAACAGCGAGCGGTTCGTCTACATCCCGTTCAACGAGCCCGACCAGATCTGGTACAAGCTCGGCGTCGCCGACCAGACCCAGTACGAGGCCAACCGGGACCGGTTCTTCAAGGACTGGAAAACGGTGTACCAGCGCATCCGCGCGGTCGACCCGGACGCGAGGATCGCGGGCCCGAACGAGGCCGCCTACCACTCCCGTCTGCTGAAGGACTTCCTCGCCTTCGCCAAGCGGGAGAACGTGCTGCCGCAGGTGATGACCTGGCACGAGCTGGGCTCCGGCTCGCTGCGCGACTTCCAGGCGCACTACGACGACTACCGCCGGCTCGAACGCGAGGCGGGCATCGCCCCGCTGAAGATCAACATCGACGAGTACGCCAACCGCCGCGACCTCTCCGTGCCGGGCCAACTGGTCCAGTGGGTCTCGCTGTTCGAGCGGAACAAGGTGTACGCGAACATGGCGTACTGGGACGCGGCCGGCAACCTCAGCGGCCATGTGGTGCGCTCCAACATCCCCAATGGCGGCTGGTGGTTGTTCCGCTGGTACGCCGGGATGACCGGTGACACCGTCAAGGTGAGCCCGGCACAGCCGAACACCATCGACACACTCCAGGGCCTGGCCTCCCTGGACACCACGCGGCGCCAGGCCCAGGTCCTCCTCGGCGGCTCGGCGGGCGACTCCGACGTGGTGGTGCGTGACGTACCCCGTGCCGTCTTCGGCCGTACGGTCACCGCGACCGTCGCCGAGGCCGCCTGGTCCGGCTACGAAGGGCAGCACGCGACGCCGCAGGTCCTCGCCCGTACGAAGGTGAAGGTCGCGGACGACGGTTCGGTGACCGTCCCGCTGCGCGGCATGCGGAAGATGTCCGCGTACCGGATCGTCCTTACCCCCGGCGGTACGGGCACCCCGTCCGCCGCCTCCGTCCCGTGGACGGCGTCGTACGAGGCCGAGTCGGCCGCGATCACCGACGGCAGGGTCTACACCCAGGGCACGGTCGAGAACGCCAACGGCTACGCGGCCTCCGGCACGAAGGACGTCGGCTCGCTCAACCAGGCCACCAGCAAGGTGGACTTCACGGTCACGGTGCCGCGCGAAGGGTCGTACGACCTGGCGATCCTGTACGGCAACCAGTCCGGCACCCCGGCCACGCAGCAGCTGTCCGTCGACGGCGGGGCCCCGCTCACGGTGGCCTATCCCTCCACGGAGAACTGGACCTACCGCGCCAAGAAGGACGTCACCCTGCGGCTGTCCGCGGGCACCCATGTCCTCACGCTCGCGAAGGGCGACGCCGAGGTCACCCTCGACCGCGTCGACCTGACCGCCCGCGCGGGGGCGGCCTCCGCGTCGTACGAGGCCACCCTGGCGGACATCAGCGGAAAGCCGTCGTACGACTACGCGTCGTCGGCCGGCGTGGGCACCGGCTCGCTCGTCCTGCGCTCCGGCGACAAGGCGGTGTTCGACGTCTACGCGCCGCGTGACGGCTACTACACGGTGGTTCCGCGGGCCTCGGCGCCGGTGCGGCTCGCGCTGCACGGCGAGACGGTGACGGCGGCTCCGGGACGCCCACTGCGGCTCTACCTGGTGGCGGGCAACAACCGCGTCGCGGTGACGGCGGGACACGCCTCCGTCCGCTCCCTCGACGTCTCGGGCGACGGATCCACGTCCGGCACGCTCTCCTACGAGGCCGCCTCCGCCACCCTCGCGGGCGGGGCCGAACTCGTCGACTCGGCGTACGCGTCCGCCGGTTCCTACATCGGCAAGCTCGGCAACAGTGCCTCCAGCACGGCCGAGTTCACCGTGCGCGCGCCCCGTTCGGGCCGCTATCTGCTGGTCGTCCACTACGCGCACAACGACCGGCGGGACAACGGCCACGCCTACAACACGGACATCATGTCCCGTACGGCGGACATCACCGTGGGGTTCGCGGCGCCGGTGAGGGTCACCTTCAAGAACACCTGGAGCTCGGACGACTTCTGGACGGTGGGCGTGCCCGTCGATCTGAGGAAGGGCTCCAACACGGTGACGTTCGGCAACGCGACGGCCTGGGCGCCGGACATCGACCGGATCGAGCTGGGCCGCGTCGTCGACCGGTCGTAGCCCGGCCGCAGGACCGCCACAGGACAGCCACAGACCAGCCGCGATCCGGTTGATCCACCCGCTCCACCAGACCTCACAGGTGGAGCGGGTGGAACGGCACGTCAGGCCACCTGCCCCCGGTGCAGGGCCGTGTAGGCCCCGTTCCGGCCCAGGAGTTCCTCGTGGGTGCCGATCTCCTGGATCCGGCCGTCGCCCATCACCACGATCCGGTCCGCGCCCCGCACGGTGGACAGCCGGTGTGCCACCACGAAGGTGGTACGGCCGTGCAGCAGGCGGGCGAGAGCCTGCTGGACGAGCGCCTCCGACCGGGTGTCCAGGGCCGAGGTCGCCTCGTCGAGGATCAGCACCCTCGGGTCCCGGATCAGGGCCCGCGCGATCGCCAGGCGCTGCCGCTGCCCGCCGGACAGCCGTGCCCCGCGCTCGCCGACCACGGTGTCGAGGCCCTGCGGCAGCCGGTCGACGAACTCCAGCGCGTTGGCGTCGCGCAGCGCCGCGCACACCGTCTCCTCGTCGGCGTCGTCCATGCCGTAGGCGACGTTCTCGCGGATCGTGCCGTCGAAGAGGACCGACTCCTGCGGCACGACCGAGACGAAGCGACGGTAGGTGCGCAGGTCGAGGGTGTTCATGTCGGTGCCGTCGAGCGACAGCCGGCCGGCGTTCGGGCGGATGAAGCCGATGACGAGGTTCAGCACGGTGGACTTGCCCGCACCGGACGCGCCGACGAGGGCGATGGTCTCCCCCGGTGTGACGGAGAGACTGAAGTCCCGTACGGCGGGGTGGCCGCCGTCCTCGTACGCGAACCCGACGTGGTCGAAGGTGACCGCCCCGCGCAGCGAGGTGAGTTCGGCCTTGCCCTCGTTGTCCTCCAGCTCGGGCGCCTGGAGGACCTCGCCGACGGAACGCACCGACTCCAGGCCCTTGGTGATGACCGGGGCCAACCCCGCCAACGTTGTCGTGGAGTTGGTGAGGGTGGTCAGGAAGGCGCTCAGCATGACGACGTCACCGGCGCTCACGCCCCAGACGCCGTAGTACGAGATCAGCGCCGCGCTGGTCAGGACGAGCACGCCGACGACGTTCAGTACGACCCAGGCGAGCGAGCCGAAGCGGCCGTTGACCAGGTCGAGGCGCATGCCGGAGGTCAGCAGCCGGTGCAGGGTGCCGTCCATGCGGCGCAGCGCCTTGCCCTCCAGACCGTGGGCGCGGGTGACCGGGATCAGACGGGTCATCTCCGTCACCCGGGAGGACAGGGTCTCCACCTCATGGCGGAAGTGCTCGTTGTGGGTGCGCAGACGAGCCCGCAGCCGGGCGACGACGAGTGCGGCGGCGGGCACGACGACGAGGAAGACGGGCACGAACTCCGGTGTGCGTATGGCGATGATGACGAGGCCGCCGATGAGCACGGTGCCCGCGCCGAGCCCCGTCTCCGCGGTCTGCTGCACCATCTGCTCGACGGTCTCCACGTCGCGCACGACCTTGGCCTGGAGCACACCGGCGCTGACCCGCGAGTGGTAGCCGATGGAGAGCTGCTGCATGCGGGTGCACAGCGCGGAGCGCAGGCCGGTGCCCATCCGGCGCACGCTGCCGTACAGCAGGCGGACGTACAGCACGTGCAGGGGGTAGTTGACCAGCAGGATGAACATGATGACGCCGGTGCTCAGCCAGAGTCGGCTGACCGGCTGGTGCTGGACGACGGTGTCGATGATGGACGCGGTGATCAGCGGCAGCAGCCAGACCGGGCTGTGCTTGACGGTGAACACGCCGACCGCCGCCGCGATGCGGTGGCGGTCGGCGCGGAACAGATAGGCGAGGGTGTGTACGGGGTGTTCGCCGCGGTAGCGGTGGTCGAGCGGTCTCTCGTGTGACGACGCCATCGGCGTTGTCCTTCCCAGGGTTCCGGATGAGTTGCAGCCACCTGCATGGCAAGCGCTTTCCTACCCGGCTCCGGGAGGGAGTACAAGCGGGTTTCGCAGCGGATCCCACAGTGGTTCAGACGGCGTCCAGTTCCGCCAGCTCCTCAGCGGTGAGCCCGAGGTCGGTGGCGGCGAGCGAGTCCAGGATCGTCTCCGGCCGGCTCGATCCGGGGATCGGTACGACGACCGGCGACTTGGCGAGCATCCAGGCCAGGCAGACCCGCTGCGGGCTCACCCCGCGGGCCGCGGCGACCCGCGCGAACGGGGCGTAGGCGGAGCCAAGTTCACGCGCCCGGGAGATGCCGCCGAGCGGGCTCCAGGGCAGGAACGCGATACCGAGTTCGTCGCACAGGCGCAGTTCGGGCTCGCTGGAGCGGAACGCCGGGGAGAACTGGTTCTGCACGGAGACCAGCCGGCCGCCGAGGATGTCGTTCGCCTGCCGGATCTGGTCCGGGTTCGCGTTGGAGATCCCGGCCATCCGGATCTTGCCCTCGTCGAGCAGGTCGCGTACGGCGCCGACCGACTCGGCGTACGGCACCCTCGGGTCGGGGCGGTGGAACTGGTAGAGCCCGATGGCCTCGACGCCGAGCCGGCGCAGGGATGCCTCGCAGGCGTCCTTGAGGTACCGGGAGCTGCCGTCCAGCGTCCAGCTTCCGTCGCCGGGGCGCAGATGGCCGCCCTTCGTGGCGACGAGGACGTCCTTGCCCCGGTCGTGGGAGGCGAGGGCCTTGGCGATCAGGGTCTCGTTGTGACCGACCTCGGCGGCGTCCCGGTGATAGGCGTCCGCGGTGTCGATCAAGGTCACGCCGGCGTCGAGCGCGGTGTGGATCGTGGCGAGGGAACGGGCCTCGTCCGGGCGCCCCTCGATGGACATGGGCATCGCGCCCAGACCGATCGCGCTGACCTCGACGTTCCCGATGCGGCGGGTGGGCATGGGTTCGTGACCCCTCTTCTCGGCTGTCGTGCGGTAACCGGACCGACACCAGCCTGGTCGTCCCGTGGCACAAGGTCCAATAGAAGAAAGAGAACGCATTCAGCGACCGCGCCACTGAATCGCCGCCGCCGCTCCGCCGTGTTCCGGCCGCGTCTCCGCTGCCACCGTCAGCCGACAATGAAGCGAGGTCACATGCAGGTTGTCCGGCGACGGAGCTCCGCACACACGACCACGCACCCTCACCACAGTGCAGGACAACTGCACGCCGGTGGTCCCTCGACCGACCGTTCCCCCCTGCAGCGCTAGTGCCGCACCAGGCAACGTTCGCCCTGTCGATGGTTACCCTGGCGACGTGGCCGATGAGAAGGACAGTGGGAGCGGCTCGATCCGACACCCTTCGTGGGACCACCCGGTAGTGTCCACCGTCGCGCTGGAACTGGTCGGCCTCGCTTTCTGCGGGTTGGTCGCTCTGGTGGGGTGGCCGTTCGGGTGGCTGCCCGACACCAGTTTCGTCGGCCTCGTGACGGGCCTGGTCGCGATCGGGCCTGCGGCTGAGTTGTACCGCGAGGCGGGCCCGCCGCGTCGGCTTGCTGTTGTTGCCGCTCTCCTTGCGCTGGCAACAGTGAGACTGCTCGTGGCTGCGGCAGTGAACTGGGCCTTTCCTGCGCTGGCTGATCCGGGCGTCGGAATCCTCGTCGGCTACCTTGTTGCGATGCCCATCGGCGTGGCTGTGTTGGCTTGGTTCCTCATCAGGGCGAACGTAGCCTGATGCGGCACTAGGCATCGGTGACCCGCACCAGGCACTCACCGGCACCGCCCAGAGAGTTCTGCGGCGTGGTCGATGGCCGGCCAAGCGCGAATCTTCCACTGGCGGCGTTGTCAGGGGGGCACGATTGAACCCACGACGTGCCTGCGTCAGTTCACTCTCGCCCAGAGAACCCGGTGCTCAAGTATCTGCGGCAGTACGCCCTACCCAGCCAGGCAGCCCCGGGCAAGGGCTGGATGTCCGGGAGCAAGACCATCGGCGACGTCCGGTTCGGCTACGAGCGGGAAAGCAGTCCTTGGCCCGGTTCACGGGTGGTCATGTCCCGCACCATCCCGTCGACAGGCTGCTGAGGAACGGGGCAAGCCGGTCGGCGATCACCCGGTCGTCGTGAGCTGAGGTGTGCCGGTCGCATCCGAGGAAGTCCAGGCCCGACTGATCGAGGAACCAGTAGTGGACCCCGCTGTCGCCGGCGTCGTTGCGCGCCTCGACCACCTGCCGCACATGCTCGGCGTTTCCGTCGAAGCCGACGGCCACGAGGGTGGTGGCGGCACCGTAGCGCGTCCGCAGTTTCCGGAGGAACTCGCCGTAGGCGGCGCGGTAGGCGGCCGCGAGGCTGTCGGGCGTCCACGGTTCGCCGGGGGTGAGGTCGGAGAAGTCGTTGGCGCCGAGGTTGACGACCACGATCTGGGGGCGCCACGTCCCCGGGTTCTGCCAGACATCGCCGTCCACGTTCAGCAGGGCGCGGTCGTAGAAGGTCCGGTACGTGACGTCCGGGGAGATGCCGGCGACGTTGCGCACCATGCCGAGGCCGGAGAGGCCGTTGATCTGGTAATCGGCGTCCAGCTGCTGGGCGGTGAGGGCGCCGTAGCTCACGTCGGTGTTGGTGTTCCGCTTGACCTGCTCCGGATCGCAGTCGCGGGTGCCCGAGACATTGCCGTAGCCCACCGTGAGGGAGTCCCCGATGAACTCGATCTGGCGGTCCCGGGGCGCCGGCTTGCTCAGTACGGCGCCCCCGGGCGCGGCGACGAACCCTCCGAACGTGCTGGTGTCCCCCGGGGTCTCGTTGCGTTTGACGACCCGGACCGTGTGCTCGCCGTCCCGCAGGCCGTTGATCCAGTGCGTGGTGTCGCCGGGCGTGACCAGGGTGGCGACGGTGGCCCCGTCGACCTGGACGTCGTAGTCGGCGGCCGCGCAGTCGAGTACCACCCCGAGGCCGGTCCCGCGGAAGCGGCCCTCGAAGTACACCCCGGGCCAGCTGAACTGCGTCGTCTTCCCCTGGTCCTTGACCCGACCTGCGGTGTGCACCTGCTCCGAGACGCTCTTCACGGAGACCAGTTGCCCTTGCTGGTCGGCGCCGCCCAGTCGGTGAACTGGAACCGCTGATGGGCACCGCCGTTGCGGGTCCACTGCTGAACGGCGGTTCCCTCAGCAGTACTTGCGCCGGTTACGTCCAGCGCCTTGCCGCTGCCCTGGTTGATCAGCTCATCCCTCGAGCCCGCGTCCACCGCGGCAAGCGCCGCCGGGCGCCTCCCGCGCCCCGGCTTCGGGTGCCTGTCTCTGAACGTCATCTGCGTGCCATCTCTCCGGCCCTGTGGCGCATCGGTGGGTCAAGGCTGAACGTCCGACATTCCACCCCTGAATGTCAACCAATTTGAAGGGATGCAATAGATCAACAGGCACCCGATTTGCGCTACTTGATGCCTGCCTTCACTCATCAGCGTGCAGGGAGCGACGCCCCGTAGTTATCGGTATGGCGGAGTACGGTCACTTCTCTGGCGGGTGCCGGCCAGGTCTGGATGAGGTACCACTCGGTGAC